>JALFVM010000220.1 GCA_022787145.1 Lachnospiraceae bacterium
CGTTATCTCTTATGTAACTTCGCTCCCCAAACACAATACGAAGTTTACCATTATATACCTTGTCATACTTTCTTATTTGCGGTTTTGAAGCCCATCTATGATTTTTGATATCATCATTATACTTTACTTAGAGAGTAAACATACCGTCTCGACTGTTGTTTCTTTGTCCCAACCAATCTCCTGTATCTCCTTTCCATTAAAATGCACAGGGAATCGGAACTTAATGTGCTTGAGAATACGGCCATCCGGCTGCTCTTCCTCAAAAATATCGACTTGTTCTATGAAGCTGCTAAGAAATGTCTTCTTTTCAGCATCTGTGAACTTGTCATATAGTTTATCAAAATACAGAAGAAATTGATAGACGTTATTCCCGGAAATTTTCTGCTGACGCACATTCAAAATTCGGGTTTCTACCTCTTCTATCTGCATTTCAACCGAATCAATGTCCTCGTACAGTTTATACAGACGATCCTCCATGTCCTGATACTTTCGATCATAGAATTTATCGGAAACGTCCAATGCATCCATCTGCTGACCAAGTTTTGTCTTGGCACCATTCAACTGACGAAGTTTCTTGCGAAGCTGTTCCTGCTCTTTTTCCAATTCATCGGTATCAATCCTGGAACCAATCTTTTCCCGGATTGCTGTTTCAAACTTCGGATTCTGCACCAGCTTTCTGATTACTTCTTCTACCGCAGAATCAATCTTTTCCTGTCCCCATTGCTTGCGATAACCACATTTATGGCCATTCACCGTTGTTCGATGCTTACAGGCGTAGTAATAATAATCTTTATACAGCGTACCATCTTTTTTCTTCTTACGGTTTACATTTCCATACATCGCCGCTCCGCAAACAGGGCAGCGCAGGATACCTGAAAGAATATTTTCATGTTCCAGATTATAAATCTTCTCGCTTTTCACGCCGGTTTCCTGGCGCTTTTTCTGTGCAAGCTGCCACAATTCTTCTGAAACGATTGCTTCATGTACACCGTCGTAAACGGGATACTCCTCCTGTTTTACAATATGATATTGATTTCTTGTTCCCGCTACCTTTTCGTTTTTCCTTCTGCCGTAAGCAAGCTTACCGCAGTAAATTGGATTGTCGAGAACTGATTTGATAAAATGGGCAGAAAACATATCTAATGTATTGTTCTGACGTTTCTTTTTTTCATATCCATGTTCATTCAAATAAGCGGCCACCGCAGTAGCTCCCATCGTCGTATTCACATATTTATCGTAGATAATGCGAATGACTTCTGCTTCATCTTCCGCAATTTCCAGATAGCCCTCCACAAGTTTATAGCCATATGGTGCAAATCCACCGTTCCATTTTCCTTCTCGTGCCTTTTGTCTGCGTCCTTCCATAGTCTGAACCAGAATATTTTCTCGTTCAATTTCAGCAACAGCAGACAATACAGAAATCATTAACTTACCGCTGTCTTTGGAGCTGTCAATACCATCCTCCACACAAATCAGATTCACGCCAAAATCCTGCATACGCTGTAAGGAACTCAATACATCTGCCGCATTACGGCCAAAACGAGATAATTTAAACACAAGAACAAAATCAACTTTGTCTTTGCCTGATTCTATATCCTTTAACATTTGCAAAAACTGAGGACGTCCCTCAATATTCTTACCGGATTTTCCTTCGTCCGAGTATTCTCCTGCTATCATCATATCCTGAAATTCAGCATATTTCTTCAGCTTGTCTTTCTGCGCATCCAAGCTGTATCCATCAACCTGCATGGAAGTAGATACTCTTGTATATATATAACATTTTGTGTTTTTCATCGGTTATCCACCTCCGTTTTTGTATCTTTCGTAATTGTGCCACAGCCTGTGGCACTTTTTACTCCAATTCCTTTTCGATTTCTTCTATAGACGGCAAGCTGCTTTTCAATTCCTCTGGTAATGCCTGCACCATCTGGTTTTTCCACTCTGCGACACCAATCGGATTCTGATAGCCCGCAAGAGAATACTCCACAACTGTCTGATTCTTGCCTTTGACAAGCAGCAAGCCAATCGTTGGTTTATCGTCCGGATGACGTAAGATGTCATTTACAACATTTTGATACATATTCAGCTGACTGATAAATCCTGGTTCAAAATCACAGGCTTTCAGCTCGATCACTACATAACAGCGGAGCTTCAAGTGATAAAACAATAAATCAATATAGAAATCATCTCCACCAACTTCCAGATGTACCTGCCTGCCCACGAATGCAAATCCCTGTCCCAACTCCAGCAGGAAGTTCTGTATATGTTCTGTCAGCTGACGTTCAATTTCCACTTCTCGCCTTGGCATATCCGTTCCCAGAAAGTCAAACAAATATGGATCTTTGAAAATCTGATCTGCCATATCAGAATCCACCGGTGGTAATGCTACAGGAAAGTTATTGACACTTTTTCCTGCTCGTTCCATCAATCTATTTTGGATTTGGAGTTCCAAAACATTACTGCTCCAACCATTTTCTATGGTTTTATGTGCGTACCAAAGCCTCTCTTCCTGCGTATTCAATTTATCCAACAACATACGATTTGTACGCCATGGGATTTGTGCCACAACCTGTTGCACAATTTCAAAATCAGGCCAGCACTCTGCAAATTTACGCATATATTTGATATTTCTTGGAGAAAAACCACTCATATCGGGGAAGGCTTCTTTTAAGTCTTTTGCCATACGGTCAATGACCTTTGAACCCCAGCCTTCCTCTTCCTGCTTTTGCAAAATGGCTCTGCCAATATTCCAGTAAAGACAAATCATACTGGAATTAGCATTTAATACAACAGAAATTCTCTGCTTCTGAATTTCTTTTTTAACTTCCTCTATAAAATCCAAATAACTATCACTCATTTCAGAAAGATTTGGAGCAACAGGAAAAATCACTCCACCTTTATCTTTCCCCATACGCTTTCTGCTATCCATATTCATTGCCTCCGTATGTATTCATGTTTTTTAATTACAGTTAATATTATTTGTCCCAACTACATTATAACACAGGATTCAATTATCTCAATAGGGAAGATGCACAATACAGAAAAAAGGTGCCCAATGCGGACACCTCCTACTCATCTATATTATCCTGCTTCCTTTTGCTCTGCTTCAATTTCCTCCATGCCTTGAATTTCATCGAGAAGCTCATCGCCGTATTTTTCAATCATACGGGTAAGAAAATCAATGCATCTTTCAAATGCTATATTCTGTTCCATGAGCTTCCCTCCCTTCAAATCATTTACGGCTCTTCCGCCCGCTTGCCAGCTATGGTATAATGCTTAGCAAGACGTTTTCATCAATCTATGCTTATTTTAAGTGAAACCTTATAAAAGAGCATTGAGAGTGAATTGACGATAAATTGACTTTTTGAAGGGAACCAAAGAATAATGGAACGATGTGATTTCAGTTCAATCATTACAACACTTCGCCGGTATATCAGCGATGACTATATAACGAACCAAACGGAATTTCTGGAAGATGTCTTTCAATCCTGCCTGGAAAATGATTCTGAGCCAATCGTGCTGGATATGGGACTGGTCTGCCGCTGGTTTACGGGGCAGGCAAGAATCAGTCCGAAAATTTCGCAGTATTACGCAAAAGTAGGAAATCGTGCAAAACTGGCAGATGATTTGGAGAACAATGTCCTTCGGATGATGTATGACAGCTCTATGGCTGCGCAGGAGGTATATCGACTGCTGATGCAGGATGATACCATTTCGGAGCGGGTCAAAAAAGAACGCTCCCAGCATTATCCCTGCGACAGCCGTGAGGAAGAAGCGTGGTTTATCGCCGATGTTCTCTGCTTCGGCATGGAGCGGGAATTTGTTAAGCGGGATGCCCGTGTGAAGAACCTTCTGGCAGACGGGAAACTCTCTCCGGTTCTGAGTGATTTTATTGCTGACGAAGGCGCACCAAAGCCATGCCGCCATTTCTGTGGACGGGAAAAAGAGCTGGAAACCCTGCACGACCTGTTATTGGAACACGGGAAGGTTTTTCTTCACGGCATTGCCGGTATTGGCAAGAGCGAGCTGGCAAAAGCCTATGCAAAGCAGCACCGTAAGGAATACACCAATGTTCTGTATCTGACCTATACCGGTAATCTGATGCAAGATATAGCGGATATGGACTTTGCCGATGACCTTCCGAATGACAGCGATCAGGAGCGTTTTCGCAAGCACAATCGTTTTATGCGTACTCTGAAAGAAGACACCCTGCTGATCATTGATAACTTTAATACAACGGCTTCCCAGGACAGCACGCTGTCTGTGGTTATGAAATATCGGTGCCGTGTGCTGTTTACCACCCGCAGCCGCTTCGATAACTATACTTCTATGGAAGTGGAAGAAATTGCAGACAAGCAGGCACTATTGTCCCTTGCCGGTTGTTTCTATTCGGATGCCGAAAGACATCAGGATATTCTGGAGCAGATTATTGACACAGTACACAGCCATACACTTGCAGTGGAACTGGCTGCCCGTCTGCTGGAAAGTGGAATTATGGAGCCGACAGCTCTGCTCCTGAAGCTGAAAGAAGAAAAAACATCCCTGGATGCCAGTGATAAGATTGGCATTACCAAGGATGGACAGAGCCGCAAGGCAACCTATTATGACCACATTCGCACGCTGTTCTCCCTCTATGAATTGGACAGCGACGAACAGGATATTATGAGAAACCTGATTTTTGCACCGCAGACGGGAATTAACGCCCGTGTGTTTGCAAACTGGCTGAAACTCCGGGACATGAATACCATAAACGATTTGGTGGAAAAGGGCGTTGTCCAGGAAAAGCCTTTCCGTGACGTCGCACTGCATCCGATGATCCAGGAGGTGGCTATTTCGGAAACCGAGCCATCGGTTCAGAGTTGCCGGATTTTGCTGAACAGCTTACAGGAAACCTGCCTGCGTCATGGCGATGATGTTTCCTATTATAAGCAGATGTTCCAGACCATCGACCATATTGTGGAGTTGATAGAAAAGGACGATATGCCCACATATCTTCGATTCCTGGAAGATGTGTTTCCATACATGGAGAAATACAAATATCGCTCCGGCATGGAAATGATCGTTGAGGAAATGAACACTTTGCTGAAGGATACATCTTTGGGGACAGTTTCAGACCGTGCGTTGCTTCTCGACTTCCGTGCGAACTGTGAAGTGCGGACGGAGAAATCCATCAAGTATGAGAAGGACGCTGTGGAACTTCTGAAAGAAATAACAGAGGACAACGCTCTGCTTGCTTCCAATCTCCATGCCAACCTGGGCGGTATGTACCGGGAAAGCGGCAAGCTGGAACTGGCGAAGCAGCACATGGAAGCCGCTATCCACCTGCTTGAGGAATACGGCCTGGTTCCGTACCATGACAGTATCCCGCAGATTGTTAATTATGCGGTGCTTCTGACGGATATGGGACAGCCGCAGCTGGGATTGTCTGCTTTGCAGAAACTGGCTCGTGGCATAAGGAAAATTACATCTGACAAAACTGCGGATTACGGTGCCGTACAGGAAGCTATGGGAAAAATATGTTTGGTTATGGGAGATGTCCAGCAGGGTACCACGCATTTGAAGAAAGCCCTGGCAATCTATGAAACGGTATTTGAAGCAGAGCCGGAATTGATTGAGGAAAAGAAGCAGGATATTCTGGAAACCTATGCACAGGCGGGCGTCTATCTGGGAAAGCAGTTGTTAGAAATGAAACAATGATAATTGTGAGCATCTATGAATACAAAATAGATGCTCATTTTTATTTTGGAATATTTTAATATTGACTTTAATATAATTAAAGATTATAATGAATAATATTAAAGAAGGAGGCAATATCATGGCACTTCAAGTAATTCCAGAATGGATTGTGAATCTTGATGATGAAGATGTGTCATTTATCAAGAGGTTTTTGTTGGCATCTGGCTCATTAAAAGAAATGGCAAGGCAATACGAAGTTACCTATCCGACAGTCAGATTGAGGCTGGACAAACTTATTCAGAAAATCAAAATAAGCGATGATACGGAAAGTGAGCCGTATATCGCACTAATCAAACGCCTTGCAATCAATGATAAGTTGGATTTTGACACAGCAAAAATATTGATTAGCGAATATAAAAAGGTTCAAAGGAAGGTGTAAATTATGAAGAATGTTCTTGTTTTTCTCCTCATTTTTTTGCTTTTTGTTGCAGGAATGATTATGCTGCAAATATTCTTATCCAAAAAAGAAAATAAATGGCCGGGGCTTGTAATGCCAATTATTGCTTTTCTTTTTGGCCTGCTATACCCCCTTAATATGGTAGCTCCGAGTACGGGGGTAACTGCTGGTTTTGTGTTCCAGGTGATTCTGGTTTGGTTGTTAGGCAACATCCCTACCATTATTCTTCTGGCAATTTACTTTAGTTGTCGGGAAAAAAGACGCCGTAACAAGCAAATAGACAAAATGAATATCCAAGACTTAAATTAAAGAGTATAGTTTTTGAAACGCTTGAAGATTTAAGTTTCACACAAGCCTTAATTGAATAGTATTTTTATAGCAGTCATGCACTTCGGTGTGTGGCTGCTTCTTTTTTGCTCAATTTCCGGTCAATCTGCGCTCAATGTGCTTTTGCCCTCTTTTCAGTAGAATTAGTTTGCAATCAAAACAGTACCAGATTTTCAAAACTGGTGCCGGACAGATGGCAAATCTACTGGAAGGAGGGCTGTTTTTATGACCATCAATCATTTTAAGGAGGAACTGAGCAAATGAAGGAACTGAGAAACATCAAAATCATTGCCGTGGATCATGGATACGGCAACATCAAAACCGCAAACACCGTTACCCCTACCGGCATTACCGCCTACGACACCGAGCCAATCTTCTCCGGCAACATTCTGGAATACAACGGCACCTATTACCGCATCGGAGAGGGACACAAGGAATTTATCCCGGACAAGGCCATGGACGAGGATTACTACCTTCTGACCCTGATGGCAGTTGCCAGAGAACTGAATGTGCATGGCATCCGGGAAGCAGATGTGCATCTGGCCGCCGGGCTGCCGCTGACCTGGATTCGCAAACAGCGTGAGGACTTTCGCTCCTATCTACTCCGCAACGAAAGGGTACAGTTCCGATTCAACGGAAAGGAATACAACATCCATTTCGTCGGATGCAGCCTGTATCCCCAGGGGTATCCGGCAATCGTCAGCAGATTGGGGGATTTCAGGGGAACCAATCTCCTTGCTGACATCGGTAACGGCACCATGAACATCCTGTATATCAACAACAAAAAGGCCGTGGAAAGCCGCTGCTGGACGGAAAAGTTCGGTGTCAACCAGTGCATGATCGCCGCCAGGAATGCAACTTTGGACAGTTTTGGAGTCAAGATTGAGGATGCAACCATTGAGCAGGTACTCCGCTACGGAACGGCTGACATTGGCAAGCCCTATCTGGACTGCATCACAGCCGTTGCGAAAAAGTATGTGGCGGATATTTTCGCAACCCTGCGCCGGTATGAATACAACCCGGAACTGATGCGGCTGTATATCGTGGGCGGTGGCGGCTGTCTGGTCAAAAACTTCGGGCAGTACGAGGCAAGCCGGGTGACGATTCTGGACGATATTTGTGCGACTGCCAAGGGATATGAATATCTCGCCTATGCCAGCCTTCGCAGGAAGGAGTAAGCCATGAGCAAGAATATCCGCAGCACAAACCTTCGCTTCAATCTGGATAAGGATGTACAGAATCGGGCGTGGCAGTATCTTCAGACCATGGACAAGCAGAAATTCAAATCGTACAGCCAGGTCATCGCCGTTTCTCTGGTGGACTACTTTGACCGCTACTATCAGAAGCAGGATGACCCCTATCTGGAAACCAGAGAACGAGAAGAACGCTTTGTGGCTCAGATCGTAACTGCAGTGGAAAACGCTATGGACAAAAGTTTGCCGGTTTATCTGGCAGGCTGCATGGCTGGTATCTCACAGATTGCACCACAGGCGGTGATTCCCACTCCAGAACCAGAAGATGCAGACCTGGACTGGGATTTTCTCGGAGAATAACTCGCATCGCTGATGACAAAGGAAGGAGGTGGACGCATGACACATTTTCTGACACCGGATACTCAGCTGCCACCCTATATGGCATTTCCAAGGTTCCTGCTGGATACAACGCATCTGAGTGAAACGGCAAAAATCCTGTATATGCTGCTGTTAGACCGAGCAAGGCTGTCCCAGAAAAATAAGGGCTGGACAGATGAAGCAGGTTGTGCGTTCATCTTCTTCCCCATTAAGGACTTGGCGGAGGTCATGCACAAAAGCGAAATGTCCGTGAAAACAGCGCTGTCAGCTCTGGAAAAATCGGAATTGATTTACCGGAAGCGGCAAGGCCCCGGCATGGCAAACAAAATCTATGTGAAAATCCCACCGGAGTATATGCCGCAGAAGGACAGAAATCTTTCCCCGATACAGACAGAAAACAATCCATCTGATGGACAGGAAACTGTCTCTGTAAGGGAAAGAAAGCTGTCCGGAAGTAATAACGAAAAGAACAATAACAAGATAAAGAAACAAGGGAGTAAGGCTGCTCGCACCGCTTACGGAAAATATCAAAATGTTTTCCTGAGTGAAAAGGAACTGATACAGCTTCAGAGGGAAGTTCCTCTGTACCGGGAATATATTGAAAAGCTGTCCGGCTATATGCGCTCCAGCGGCAAGCAGTATCAAGATCATGCTGCCACGATTCACAGCTGGTACACGCAGGATCACCCGGCTCCCGTAAGACGCAGCTATGAATGTAAGGAGGACGAAAGCCTATGAACCAAATCACTGACACCATTCAGAATATCTTTTCTGACCGCCCTTTGCAGGAAGATGAATACCGCAATGAAGCGGATCACCTTATCTACTGTGCGAAATGTAACACACCCAGGCAGCACCATCTGGCTGTTCTTGGAAAGGAAATGCTTGTTCCGGTGCCATGCCGTTGTCAACAGGAACAGCGTGATAAAGAGGAAGCTGAACGCAAGCACCGGGAGTTTCTGGATCAGGTGTCCCGTCTGAAAGCCAACGGTTTGCAGGACAAATCCCTGCGGGAATACACCTTTGCCAATGATAAGGGTTACAACCCGGAAATGCAGAAAGCTCATGACTATGTTGCCCATTGGAGCGAAATGAAAGCAAAATCCATCGGCTTGCTTCTCTGGGGCGATGTTGGAACCGGGAAATCCTTCTTTGCCGGATGTATTGCCAACGCTCTGCTGGAGCAGGGTGTTCCGGTGCTGATGACCAACTTCTCCCGTATCCTCAACGCCTTGTCCGGGCTGTATTCCGAGGAAAAGAACCAGTATATCGACAGCCTGAACCAGTACAGCCTGCTGATTATTGATGACCTGGGAATTGAACGCAGCACGGAGTTTGCTCTGGAACAGGTATTCAATGTCATTGACAGTCGGTACCGCAGTAAATTGCCGCTGATTGTAACTACCAATATGACTTTGGAGGAACTGAAAAACCCGCAGGATCTGACCCGCTCCCGTATCTATGACCGAGTATTGGAACGGTGTGTGCCGCTGAGAATCAACAATCAGAATATACGACAGAGAAATGCCGCTGAAAGCATGAAAGAAGCACGAAGAATCCTGGCAGGCGGTACTGAAATCTGACGCCCATGGTGCCGGATTGTTCCCAAATTGATATACAGCGGAAAGACACTTTTGCACTCTAACAATTCCGGCACCATTTCTTTCAAAACTAAGCACCAATCAAATAAGAATTTAGACCGGATACGGTCAGAAAGGACACAACTATGACAGAGAATGAAAAGAAAGCGTTACAGGCGAAGCACAGACAGGAAGCAGTGGAGGCCAGAAACCGCCAGAAGGAACGAAAACAGCGTACCCGCAGACTGATTCAGCAGGGAGCCATTCTGGAAAGCGTATTCCCGGAGGTGCAGTTTATGGAGCTGGATGCTCTGAAAGCGGAACTGGAACGTAGATTAAGCGCTGGGGCTGCGGAGAACGGCTAAGGTACAGAAGCTCCGTATTCCCGAAGGGCGCACTTACTCACCACCCGATAACATCGGGCGGTGGTATCCCCTTCGGGGCCGTGCGCTCTGCGAGGCGGATGCGGCTCCTGCGGAAGCCTAATGGACAATGTTGCATTCCTGCGGAACTGTCATCATTGTCCACGCAGTTGGTGATCGGTGTTTCCACCTATACCGAATCCCTTTGTTTTCAACATCGGGATTCCACCAACTGCCCGCACAAACCTGCCATCGGCAGATTTTTGCGGAGATGCCCCATGCACAGCATAGAGCCATTTTCTTTTGAAAAAGAAACAAAACGAAAGGACGGTGACGCACAATGGCAATTTACCATCTGGAAGCAAAGGTCATCAGCCGTGGGGCTGGGCGCTCTGCTGTGGCGGCTTCCGCATATCTGAGTTGTTCGCAGATATACAACGATTACGATGGAATTCAGCATGATTACACCAGAAAACGAGGGCTTGTCTGGCAGGAAGTATTTCTTCCTCCAATCGCCCCGGCTGCGTGGAGTGACCGAAGCGTTCTCTGGAATGCGGTGGAGGAAAACGAAAAGACCAAGGACAGCCGCCTTGCCCGTGAATTTGTGGTAGCACTTCCCATAGAGCTGGGAAAAGCAGACTGGAAGAGCCTTCTCACAGAATTTATTCAGGACAACTTTGTGGCAGACGGAATGTGTGCGGATGTCGCAATCCACGACCCATATCCTCCCGGACACAATCCACACGCCCACATTATGCTGACGGTTCGCCCCTTACAGGAAAACGGCAAATGGCAGCACAAAACCGAAAAAGAATATCTGTGTGTGAAGGATGGAGAAGAACGGGGATTTACCTCTGCCGAGTATAAGGCCGCACAGGCGGAGGGTTGGGAGAAGCAGTATCAATACAAGGTCAGAGGAAAAAAGACCTATATGGCTCCCTCAGAAGCTGAGAAGCATGGCTATGAGCGAGCAAACAAGTACCCCAAAAGCACAAAGTACGGCAGGCAGAATCCAATTTCTCAGCGTTGGAACAGCGATGAACAGCTGCTCATCTGGCGGGAAAACTGGGCAACTGTTACCAATCGGCATCTGGCTCAGTATCCGGAGATAGCCGCCCGGATCGACCACCGTAGTCACGCCGCACGGGGACTGGACGAACTGCCCACCATCCATGAGGGCTATCACGCACGAAAGCTGGAAGCGATGGGTATTGTTTCTGACCGCTGCGAAATCAATCGCCAGATCAAGGCAGACAACACCCTTCTCCGGGAACTGAAAGCGCAGCTCAAAAAGCTGGCTGATGCAGTAAAAACTTCCATTCCGGAGTTGGCAAATGCCCTGGAAACTCTGCGAGAGAATATGATTGTTCTTGTGTACCGTATCAGTCATATCCGTATCGGCAAGCAAAAAATCTCTGACTATGTGGATGCTGTAAAACCGGTCATGGAACGATATACGGAAATCAAGCAGGAAATCAAAGAGAAAAGCGCAGAGCGAAAGCAGCTCCGTGCAGAACAGGATTCTCTGTCCTTTGTTCATGTGATAAAGCATCAGAAATTGTCAGAACAGGTTGCCACGCTGACTGAGGATTTGGAGGAACTGAAATCCGAAAAGTCCATGCTTCTGAACAGTATGGAGTGTGCGGATGATGCGGCCTTCTCCAAATTCAAAAAAGAAGTAAAGAATCTGGATACACAGATGGAAGCTCTGGGACAGGCGGAAGCGAAATTTACTGCCGAACTGGACAGCACCCTGGAAAGATACAGGGATTTGGCGAAAACCGCTGCCGATGTGGATGCAGATGAATTAACCGATGCACGCATGGAACTGCGACCAGAGAAGGAACAATCCGCAAGTGATCAGCTTCAGAATCTGTATGGCGATAGATACGACTATAACCAGATGAGCCAAAGCAAACAGGAAGTCAAGAAGATGCTTGGGGAAGATATAAGAAAGCCTTCTGTTCGGAAACAACTCCGTCACGAGGAACCCGAAAAAGTGAAGCCGCAGAAGAAAAAGCAAAAAGATTACGAACGGTAATGCAAAAAATCACCACAGTTGCTCTGATACAGGTAACTGTGGTGATTATTCTATATTGCTCCCTTGAAATTTTCTCCCATTGCCAGAATCTGCTCCGGTGTTTCCGAAAAATCGTTATCGATCATTGCCCGGATGACACCGTAAACCGAATAAGCAACCACATACAGAAAGTATTTCGCCATGCCAATATCTTCTTCCGGGACAATGACTTTTCGGAACAACTCCTCAATCAGATAGACTTTCTCGTGTTTTTGGATTGCCCGGACAAAGTCTTTTTCCGCATAAAAGAACTGAATCAGTCTTTGCTTCAATACTTCTCCATTTTCCGGCGGCACGGGATTGATTTCACAATACTTTGCCCATTTCAAAATCAGGCAATATAGGATGATTTCGTCCGTGGAATTGAAGTTACGGTAATAGGCATTGCGGGAAACTCCGGCTTTTTCGCAAATCATGGTCACGGAAATATTCTGCTCACTTTGCAGCAATTCATAATAGGCAACAGCAATGCTTTCTTTGGTAATGGCGTTGATCTCATCGTTTCTTTTATTATATCCCATACACTTTGACTCCTTGATGTCACAATCGGCCTATGATTGTGACTTTATCTTTTTTCTCCTGTGCTGTATAGTATAAGGCGTAACAAATGTTTCGTCAAGGAAAAAATATCAAGGAGGAAAATCCATGTCCGTTATGACAAAACGGTTGATTATCATTGCTGTAATTGTTGTCGTTGCCTTCGCACTGGGGCGATTGGCTGTGCGAGCCTTTCTGAACCTGCTGCTGGGCGGTACGCTGTTTGGAGGGAATTTTCTATGAGGAAAGGGGTGCGAAAAGTGCTGTGGGGACTGCTCTATGTGGTGCTTTTCATTGTGGTGTTTGCGTTGTCTGCGGTTATGAAGCTGACACAAGATCCCCTGGGCGGGAAATACTCTGTGAAGTGGAATGATTCTGTCGGTACGGTACATACAGACTTGGTCTACGGAGAAAAAGAGGCAAACAAGTTTGACCTGTATCTGCCTGCTGATGACAGTAAAGAAAACTACGGCCTTGTGGTCTATCTCCATCCGGGTGGCTTTACTTCTGGGGACAAATCCGGGGATGCGGAAATGCTGCAATGGCTCTGCTCCAAGGGTTATGTTGCTGCCGGTATCAACTACACCTTGTTCAACGAAGAAAATCCCACGGCCAGCGTATACAGCCAGTCTGTTGAAATTCGGGACAGCATCCCCTCTGTGATTGCCGAAGCGGAAAAGCTGGGCTACAAAATCGGCAAAATGGCAATCGGCGGCGGTTCTGCCGGTCATGCCCTGGCCATGATTTATGCTTACCGTGACGCAGCACAAGCTCCTGTTCCGGTTGTGCTGACCTTCGGTGGCGTTGGCCCTGCCAGCTTCTATCAGGAGGATTGGGGCGTTTTCGGACTGGATCAGAGTGATGAAGCCTGTGCAGGACTGTTTTCTGTGATGGCGGGAACGGAAATTACCCCTGCGGAAGTCGCAGATGGCTCATATCTCGAAAAGGTCAAACCGATTTCCGCTGCGGATTGGGTCACAGCCGATTCTCCCGCAACGGTGGTTGCCTACGGCACCCATGATAAAATGCAGCCGTTCCTTGCTTCCCTCCCTTTGAAGGCAGCATTGGAAGAACACGGTGTGGACTACAAGTATTTCGAATTTCCTCATTCCGGGCACGGATTGCAGAATGACACCAAGATTTATGCACAGTGGATGGACACTGTAGAAGAATATCTGAATACCTATTTGCCGGTAAAGTGAGGAGAAAGAGATGAAAATAGCAGGAAAAATTATGAAATCGATTTTGATTGGAGTGGCTGCGTTGATCGCACTTATCATTATTGGCGTGATTCTGCTGGTAATATTTGCAGGATACAAAAACGAAAACTACTGGAAGTTCGCAAGCCCCAAGGGTGCAATCGAAGAAAAATACACCGCTTTGGGCGAATATGAAGTTTCTTCTGTACAGTTTGATGTTGGTGATGATGTTTGTAAAACCTATTCTGTTTGGTATCCCAAAGAATTGGAGAGCGGAACAAAAACCTATCCTCTTGTACTTATGGTAAACGGAACAGGAGCTAAGGCATCTGCGTCCTCTGCCGGATTCCGCCATCTTGCATCCTGGGGTTTCATTGTGGTTGGCAACGAGGACGAAAACACCAGAACCGGCGCATCTGCCGCAACGACACTCGACTATATGCTTGCGTTGAACGAAGATTCTCAAAGTGTGTTCTATGGACACATTGATACCGAGAATATCGGTATTGCGGGTCACTCCCAGGGAGGTGTGGGCGCAATCAACGCTGTCACGCAGCATGAAAACGGAAATAAGTACAAAGCAATCTGCGCCCAAAGCACCACTTCCAGTGCGGTGGCCTATGCGCTGAATTTGTTGGATGGTGAGCTGGGCGGAGGCTGGAACTGCGATACAGCTACGCTTTCTATCCCGGCTTTCATGGTTGCAGGCACAGGCAATGCAGATGCCGGTAATGTGGAGGAAAACAGACTGGAGCTTGCCGAGGGCGAAACTCAGGGCATCTGCCCGCTTTGGTGGCTGAGAGCGTGCTATGATGCGATGCCGGATTCCGTTCCCACGGTGATCGGCAGACTTGTCGGCAAAGACCACGGAGATATTCCCCATAGTGCAGACGGATATATGACCGCCTGGTTTATGTACTGGCTGCAGGGCGACGAAGAAGCCGGCAAGGCGTTCTTTGGAGAGAATGCAGAAATCAAAACCAATGAAAATTGGCAGGATGTAACAGTGAATATTCCACAATAATGAAAAGCGGGCTTGTATCAAGTGAATGATACAAACCCGCTTTTCACTTCTCGCCAACTTTTCGGGAAGTGTGAATAACATCTTCTTTTCTGATTGAAAAGTAGGCTATCGCTTTTTGGAATTTTACTATGAAGCATATTGACATTCTCGATATTCGAGCATATAATAAAGATGAAGATACTCGATATTCGAGGATTGGAGGTGAGCTATGTGGCAAGAGCAAAATTTCAGACGCTGACGGAGCAGATGTTTTACACTTTGCTTTGTCTAAAAGAAGAATGTTATGGTATGGATATTCTGGATAAGGTTCCTGCCATGACAAACCATCGAGTCAATGTAGGTTCAGGAACCCTTTACACTCTGCTTGAACAGTTCCAGGATGCTGAAATGATCCGGGAGACAAAAGTTGAAGGAAGACGCCGCAGCTATATCCTTACTGATAAAGGCAGGGAAATGTTAGAGAAAGAATGTGCCAGACTGACTGCACAGCTGGCCGATTATCATGTGATTTTCGGAGAGGAGGATGCCAAATGAAAAACACAAAGAAACGGATGGAAGTATTCTCTTTTTATGACCATGCCGGAATCAGCAGACACTTGGAGAAGATGGCTGCGAAAGGATGGATGATTGAACGAATGAGTAACTTCGGTTGGGTATACCATCGCATCGATCCGAAACCTGTGAAGTTTGCTGTCTCTTATTATCCGAAGGCATCTGAATTTGATCCAGAGCCTACTGATGAACAAAAGACTTTCCATGAGTTCTGTGCCCACACTGGTTGGAAACTGGCCTGCACTTCCGCTCAGCTTCAGATTTTCTATAACGAGCAGGAGACCCCTACTCCTATCGAAACGGAGCCGGTGCTGGAACTCCAGAGCATCCACGCATCTGCAAAAAAGAGTTTCATTCCGTCTTATCTTCTCCTGCTGCTAATCTCAATTATGTGCGGCGGCTTATTTGTCAGTGGGATGCTCGGTGATCCCATCGGTCAATTAGCAAGTCCAGTAAAACTGTTTACCGGGCTGTGCTATCTTGTATTGTTGATTCTCTGTGTGGTGGAACTGATATGTTATTTTCGTTGGTATCACAAAGCAAAAAAATTAGCAGAACAAGGAGAATTTTTGAAGCCTGTAAGCACCTCCAGGTTCCAAAAAGTAATTTTAGGTGCCGTCATTATCGGTTTCATCTATTGGGGAATTAGTTTTATCTTTACTGTAGATAAATTGCGCAGATGGATTGGCATTGTCATGTGTTTCTATATGCCATTGCTGATATTGGCAGTAAACGCAACGAAAAATGCCCTTAAGAAACGAAAAGCTTCCCGTGGAGTCAATCGAACCATTACAATTCTTGTCGATTTTATCCTCGCCTTTGCACTGATGGGATTGATTACTTTCGGAACCTTAAAGCTTTCTTCCCTGGGATTCTTCGCCGATGAAGCAGAAGGCACTTACGAACACGGAGGAATGACTTGGGTTATTCATAACGATGAGCTTCCTTTAACGATTGAAGATTTGACAGGCGAAGAAAACGATGGATATACCAAAGAGCGAAGCGGGGATGAATCTCTCCTGCTTGGACAGTTTGTTTTGCGCCAGCGACCTCGATTTGATGCAGACAACTACAAGGAGCTTCATCAACTGGAATATACGATGGTATTTGTTAAACTCCCTGCGTTTTATGATATTTGTAAAACCCGTTTGGTTTATGAAGGGGAGAAATTGCACCCAATAAATGAAAGTCAATATATCGCACAGGATGCCATGAGCTGGGGTGCGAACGAAGTGTATCGACTGTACGATTCTGTCTATGGTTGGGAGAACAAATATCTTCTCTGCTATGATGATCTCATTGTAGAAATCAACTTCGATTGGGAACCTACACAGGAGCAAATGAAAATCGTTGGAGAAAAATTGAACCCATAATAGTGCTTTTATAGCAAAAAAGGAAGGTCATAGCAGTAACTTCATTCATGTTACTGTTATGACCTTTCACTTTAGCAATAAATCAATTCACTTAAAACAATCTCCTCCGCAGCATTGCGAATATTGTTCATAGCACCGACCCAGGCCATCTGGTCACGGGCTTTCAGTGCTTCGTTGATGCCCTTTCTTTCCTGCATCTGTCGGGTCAGCAGCTCCTTTCTCTCGTGCGCCTGGTCATCAATGGCATTCAGGTGGGACACCAGCTTGCCGTCCATCAAAAGCTCCGTGTAGAGCCAAGGACGATGTTCTTTGATATAATCTCTGTGCATACGGCCATACTTACCATATCGAGGTTCTTCATCTGCCGGTAATTCTAAATCCGGATAATACATCCCATCTGCTCCCAGCGTGTAGGTTCCGCCCATTTCTTCAAAAATTGACTTCATATGCTTTTCCTCCTTGAAATCAGCAACGACCTTTAGATCATTGCAAAATGTTCAAGAGCAGCTCGGATAGCATCTTCCTTTTCTTTTGGACACTGCGGCACTCTCTGATTTTCTTTCTGAGAGAAATTGTAATGTTCTCCTACTTCAATGCCGCACTTCCTCTTAATTTGGGAAATATATAATGTTGATACCTTTAAGCCAAATTCTTTCAGCACATAATCCTTGATTTCCTGATAAGTTGCTTTTGACTCGGCAGATGTAATATCCAATTCGTCCAAATCAAGGTCGACCTCTATTACATCATCCGGTTTTTGTTGGGACAAAAGAACAACCGTCTCCACATGAACAGTCTCACTAAACATATCGCACCCGACGATTCTTTGAATCTCATACCCATTCCCGCACAGCCATTTCAGATCTCTCGCCAGTGTAGCCGAGTCGCAGCTCACATACACGATCCGTTTGGGCTGCATTTTCACCATAGTATGCAGCACACTCTCCTCGCAGCCTTTTCTCGGCGGGTCTACAACGATCACATCCGCATAGATTCCCTGTTTTTCATATTTCTCCGGCAGCACTTCTTCTGCTTTTCCCACATAAAATTCCGCATTCTTGATTCCATTCAGGGCTGCATTCCGTCTGGCG
>JALFVM010000044.1 GCA_022787145.1 Lachnospiraceae bacterium
GACTACCTGTAATGTGGGGACCTGCCGCATCCGGCATGGAAAAAGCGCATGACTGCGCACATCCTAAGTTACAGGTGTATCCACCGATATTTAGTCTGCCGCTTAAAGCGGCTGGAAGCACGTGACTTTAGTCATGTGAGGGTCACAAGTGCAATCTTTTTGTAATACACAGTTACCAGCAGCACACAGGCTCCCGACCATGCCAGAATCTCTGCATAAAAAATCCCTTCCTGCCCTATAAACCGCGGCAGAAATATGGCCGCAGATACCCTCATGACAAACTCCACCATTCCGGATACCATGGGTATGACAGTATCTCCCATCCCCTGCAGGGCGCTGCGATAAGTATGCAGAGCATATAATATGATCAGGAAAGTGCTCATAACCATCAAGTAATGATGGGCGATCTGCAATACCTCCTGTTCCGCCTGTACTTCTTCTGATGAAATGAACAAAGAAAGAATATCGTTTCCCCATAAGAACATAAGGACAGAAATCAGCACTGAGGTGGCAAACGCCATAGTAATCCCTTTCCTCATGCCTGCTTTAATACGCTTATCGTTTCCCGCCCCTTTATTCTGAGCAACAAAGGTAGAAATTGCATATCCGTATGAAATAGCCGCCGTCTCTAAAATACCATACAATTTGTTTGTTGCCGTAAAACCCGCTACAAACAATACGCCAAACCCATTGATGACTGACTGAAGCACCATCCCTCCAATGCTGATGATTGCATCCTGGAACATGACAGGCATCCCCAGCCTTAAAAGCCTTTTTGCCAGACTGATATCTATTGCAAAATCCTGACGCTTCAGCTTCAAAAAAGAAACCCTGCGCAGGACAACAAAACAATAGATACATGAAATTCCCTGTGCGATCAGCGTTGCCGCAGCAGCACCGGCAATACCCAGATGGAATCCCATCACAAACAGCAGGTCCAAACCTATATTCGTGCAGGAAGCAATCACCATGGCTGTCAAAGGAGACCGGCCATCCCCTAATGCCCTTAAAAGAGCGGCTTCCAGATTATAAAACATGATGACCGTAAGCCCGCCTATCATAACCCGCAGATATGTCAGGGAACCTGCAACAATATCTTCCGGTGTTTTCAAAAGCGCCAGCATCGGCGACGCCGCAAGTTCCCCCGCCGCAGTCAGCACGACTGCCGCCCCGATGGTAAGGATGACTGCATTTCCAATGGATTTATGTAATGATTTTTCATCCTTTCCTCCATAATGCTGTGCAAAGAGAATAGAAAAGCCCTGCGTCATGCCAGCCGCCATCCACAAAAACAGCCAGTTCAGCCAGTCGGCTGCACCAATGGATGCCAGAGCCTGCATTCCCACTCCCTGTCCCACAATGATCGTATCCACAATCGTATAAAACTGTTGAAAAACATTTCCCAACATTAAGGGCAGTGAAAAACCAAACAGCAGTTTGGCCGGAGCACCTGTTGTCATATCTTTTGTTGCAGCCATCTTTTCCACCCATTTCCATCCCGATCATATGACAAGCCGGTTCTAAATTGACAACCGCTTCCCAAATACCAGTTATATTTCCACATCAAAAACTCTCTTCTTAAAATAGTATTTCCGATCTTCTTCCGTGATCTCGCGAATCACCCTGCAGGGATTGCCCGCAGCAGCCACTCCGTCCGGAATGTCTCTGGTCACAACACTCCCACCACCAATCACTACATTATTCCCAATCGACACTCCCGCCATAATCACGACGCTCCCGCCTATCCACACATTATCTCCGACAGTAATTGAGATACCGTATTCATAGCCGGTGTTTCTGGATTCATGATGTAACGGATGTCCGGCAGTATAAAAAGACACATTTGGCCCCAGCATGACATTTTTCCCTACTTTTACCTTTGCAACATCCAAAACTGTACAATTATAGTTTGCAAAGAAATTCTCTCCGACCTCTATGTTATAACCATAATCGCAATGAAATGGAGGTTCTACAAAAACAGCCTCGCCGGTTTTTCCAAATAATTCCTTTAGCAGCCCCGGAATCCTGTTATACTGATCTGGATGGACATGATTCAGTTCATAAATTCTTCTTTTACATTCCAGGCGTTCCCTGCTCAATACTTCATCAGATGCAATGTAGGGAAGTTCTGCAAGCATTCTTTCTTTTTGATCCATTTTCAACACTCTTCAAATTCATATTTTTCATTATCGTTAGCTTGCTATTATATTCCCGGAAATCTATTTTGTCAATTATTTCCCTGAAAAAATTTCTATCTTATCTTATGTGAAACCGTCCCCTTGTCCCCACTTACATTCCAAAGTAGCTTTTCATTTCTGCCTGAAACGAGGAATGTCTTGGAAATTTTTTCTTATACTCCTGGAAAGTTTTCTGCTTTGCCCCAAAAACGCCCATACTTTCTTCTGTTTCTGCTGCCATAGCCAGTAATCCTGCCACTTCTCCATAGTGTCTTCTGTGCTGTCCGGATACAATGGCATCTGCTCTGCTGTACACTATTTTTTTTGCCCAGGCAAAATATATCTTTTTTTCCTGCTCTGACATCGGGAAATACTGTTTCCATTTCTGAAAATAGCTCCAGAATGTACTGGTTTTCAGTCTGCTGCTTTCTTCCATGATATCACTTTCAAAACTCATCTGCTGATTCAAATCCTTTTCGTCCGGAAATCCCACATAAGCTGCAATGTTTGCTGCCGCTTTGGAAGGAAGTGGATTTTCATATAAATACAATAAGAACAGACGTATTCCAATCGAGATAAAGCTTCCGCTCCATCCAAGTGACCCTTGCGGATTTCTGGATGCCTCTTTTGCTTTTTCAAAGTCCCCTGTATAAAAACGAAGTATATCATACCGATAACTACTTATGATATTTCTCTCCAATTCTTTATTGCTTGCAAATCCAAAAGAATCACCTCTTTCCGTGGAACGAAGAACTTCTCCTCCTCGCAGCCCATACTTTTCTGCCATCTCTTTTGTTCCAAACAGTCTCAGAAAATTTCTGTCAGTCGAATCTGACCGAAAAGCTTCCCAGCAAAACTGCATTTCCTTCTCCGTGTGCATCAGACAGGAAGAAGCGTATGCTGCCATCAGTGCTATTTTACTTCTGATTTTCAGTCTGTAGTCAATTTTGCCAAGAGCTTTTTCTCCAATTGCTTCCATTTGCAGATAATCGTGCTCTTTGTTATATTCCTGCATTGCTGACAAATATAAGGATGGATGGATCTTATATTGTTGATCTGCCATTTTTACCAAACCTTTCACACCCTCATGATATAAAACAGCCTCCTGCAAAAGCCGACTCTCTTGATCTCCGCTTTTTGTCTGCAAAAGTGCAATCCAGTCATTCCAGAATTGTTCCACCCCGTCCAATTCTTCACGTCCTACGCCAAATATATCCTGGATGTGCAGCTTCTGGAAAGTATCAGAACAAAAATATAAATAAATATCCTCCGCACGATTTTGGGGTTCCTGCACCTGATAATCCGCATACAACGTCAGCAAGGCCATCTGCTGAAGATCTGTATGAATGATTTTATGTTCCGACAATGTTTCCAGATCCACAGGATCGCATTCATCCTCATACTCGGAATATGTAATTACACACATTTGCCACAGCCACTCATAGATCAAGTTCGCTTCCTTATATTTGCAATCATACACACAATCCCGTGCAAACTGAATCATGCTTCCAAGCTTATCACCGATTCCCTGATTATCATAATATTTCGTAACCCAGTCTCTGTCCCAGTAAGAATCCGAATACTCTTCGTATTCCTCCACATCAAGATATAATTCTCCCTCATCAATCTGATTCATCCATGTTTCCAGAAGTTTCATCTTCTCATTCACAAATTCCTGCGACATTCTTTCCGGCAATTGTATTTTTTCTTCTGTTTTACCCATACAGGCATCTATCAGCAATTCTAATTTTTCGCATTGTTCCTTCGAAAGCGATGTCGTCATTTTTAATACAATCTCCTGCAGCTGTTTTTTATTGAGCTGTTTTATTTTCTGCTTCATATCCAACGCATCCCCTCTATCATTTTTTCTTCCGTATTTTTATACTACCACAAAACCTTATTTTGTTGAACTGTTATAGGTATTTTTCTTCACTCTGGAAGGCTTTTCTGTACGCACAGCACCCCATACCCCAACATTTCATTCGGCCACCGCGCATACCCCGGCAATTGTCTTGCACCTCTTCTCAGATACGCCTTCACCTTCTCTCCAAACAGGAACGGATCATTTCCACGCACAATTCCCCACTCCATCAACAGTGCCGCAGCCCCGGTGACAAACGGAGTCGCAAAGGAAGTTCCGGTAACCGATGTATAACCGCCTCCGGCCCGCGCAGTCGTGATATCAACCCCTGGAGCCGCCAGGTCTGGTTTTACCTGATTCGTCACGCGTGTAAAGCCTCTGCCCGAAAAATCGGCATATGTCTGATTTTGGGAGTCATATGCACCCACTGTAATCACTTTGGCTGCTGTTCCGGGAACGGTGAGTGTTGTTTCCGGATTTGGATTCAGAAATTTTGTTCCCGTGTTCAGTACCCCGCCTCCGGGCAGCCACATATCAAATCTCCCATCCACAACCTGCCGCGGTACAAGCGTAAACGTCCAGATTCCGCTGTTTACATATTGATTCATAGGCAGAAAATCAATATAAATTTCCTGAGATGTACTGTATGGCCCCGGTTTTCCATAATAAATCAAAAGCTGTGTTCTTCCCATATAGAAACGCTGAGGCCCTAACCGTTCATTGAACGGTCCCACCCGTTCCCCAGCCGGATTCGTAATAAAAATATCAAACAGGTCGACATACGATTTCCAAAGTTGCACATTCAGGGAGGATTCATATTCACTAACTGAAAGCTCTGCCTTCGATTCCATTCCCATCCGAAGCTGCCCCAGCACATGCAGCGCATCCCGGCCATTATTTCCCGAACCAACACAGATCACGGTTCTTCCAAGGGAAGACACCGAATCCAGATAGGTTGTCACAAGGGAATCTCCCTCATGTGAGCCATAATTATTTCCAAAACTCACATTGATCGCAATTGGCCGGTTATAAGCAATCCCCTGCCGGATCAGATAATCCACTCCCTGCATCAGCTCGGTCGTGCGGGGAAAGGATTCTTCTCTTGGATTTCCCAGCTTCACCACCAGAATATCGCTTTGCGGCGCCATCCCGATGTAAGTACCATTGGACGCATTTCCGTTTCCCGCCGCAATGCCAAGCACCTGTGTTCCATGTCCGCTCAAGTCTCTCGAAGGTACGATGTCATAAGCCTGACTGCGGTTTCCAGCCCGCAGCGCTTCGTTAATCTGCTCACTTGTGTATTCACTGCCCAGCACATACCCTTCCGGCGGATTGCCTGGCACAGACTGATCCCAGATTTTGAGGATTCTTGTCTCTCCCCGCTCATCGATAAAGTCAGGGTGCTGATAATCCACACCAGAATCCACCACTCCGATCAGGACGTCTTTTCCGAACAGCTGGTACGGCACTTCCCGAAGCGGCAAAACACAAGAAGCTGCCTTTCCCTGATCGACAGAGAAAAACAGCCTCTTTGGTTTTTCAATATATTCAATTCTCGGAAGTTGAGACAAAAGTTCCAATTGTTCTCTGGCAATCGTGACAATGGCATATTCATTCAGAAGCGGAACCACCTGCGCTCCCAGTGCTTCCACCTGCTCCAGATTGCCGGAATATTTCACCACCACATCCCAAAGCCTGCTTGCAGCATCGTATCCCACATCCAGTTCCATGGACTTTTCGCGCTCCTGCGGCGTCGCCTCCAGTGATAAGTTCAAGAGATTTTCGAGTTTTTGATTCGGCATCAGACAGCCTCCCGACACATACTCTTTTATCTTATTCACTGGACAGTTAAAAGTTCCTGTATCAAATACGATTTTTCCGAACATTATTCCTGCACATATCGAATAAATTCCGGGAAAATTGCCCGATATCCATTTTCCATTCTCATCCTTTAACGGCACATTAATATCGATATATTTTGCGTGATGCTTTTTTGCAAGTTCCCGAACTGCTTCATTCCTTTTGTCATTTTTTATACTTCCATATTGATACACATTATTTCCACATCTCAAGAAATGCTTTTGCTTCCTTTGGCATCCGTCCTTTGCGCCATGCAAGCAGAAGTTCCGTCATAAGATCCGCATTCGCAATATCACAACCTTCCATTTTGTTGGAAAGCTTCTGCATAGATGCCGGAAGAATTGCGATTCCAAGTCCTTTTTCTGCGAGTGTCATGGCTGTTCGCGCATCCTCACACTCACAATAAATATCACACAACAGTCCCTTTTTTTCAAACGCAGACAGGAGATAACTCCGATAGCGACGAGAAAGGATCAATTTCTGTCTGGACAATTCTTCCAATGTGATTCCATCCTTATTTTTTTCCAGAACCGGATGCCCGGTAATTGCCATTGCAAGCAATTTTTCCTGTACCAGCGACTTACATTCACATCCTTTTAACGCAATCGGTGTTCGAAGCGTTGTGATATCAACCACTCCATTTTCCAACTGTTCCCGCAGCATAAAGGTTGATCCCTCATGAATATCAAAACGAATATCCGGATGTTCGTTTGAAAAACGTGCCAGATATTCGGACATCATAGAAACTGTAGAAGGGGTGAAGCCGATATGAATCGTTACTGCCTGACTTGCCTTGATTACTTCTCTTTTTGTAATATCTGCCATCGCGAGAAGACTGCCCGCCCGGTCGTACAAAGTCTTTCCAGCCTCCGTTAAAGTAATCTTCTTCGTACCTCGCAAAAAAAGCTGCACCTGAAGTTCCTCTTCCAGCATCTTAATCTGATAACTCAATGGTGGCTGTGTCATATGAAGCACGCGTGCCGCACCGCTGATCGTTCCGGCATCCACAATTGCCCGAAAATATTCCAGCTGTTTTACATCCATAGTCCCTCCTATATAATTTCTATTTATTTAATATATAAAAACAATATTTTTCATGTATTCTAATTCATGCTATACTAAATGTCAACAGGAAGTCATAAAAAAGAAAAGGAGAGAAATAAGAACGTGAAACGAATTGATTTTGAACATGGTTCCATCCCAAGTAACATCTTAAATGCAGCCATGCCTATGCTGGTCGCCCAGCTTTTAAGTCTGCTTTACAATGTCATCGACCGGATTTACATCGCCAGAATCCCAGATGTCGGCACGACTGCACTCGGAGCGGTCGGTCTATGCTTCCCAATCATTGTAATCATCACCGCTTTCAGCAACCTGTTCGGAAGCGGCGGTGCTCCGCTTTTTTCCATCAGCCGTGGGATGAATGATTCGAAAAAAGCCTCTGAGATTATGAATACTTCCTACACGATGGTCTGTGGCAGTGCAATTGTTTTAATGGGAATTGGACTTTGTTTTACCCGACCGATTCTGCATCTGTTCGGAGCATCCGATGCCGCTTTGGGCTATGCCTGCCCATACCTTATGCTCTATCTAATCGGCACACTGCCATCCATGATTGCAACCGGCATGAATTCTTTTATCAATGCACAGGGATATGCTACCATCGGTATGACTTCGGTGGCTATCGGCGCCGTGGCAAACTGCATTCTTGATCCAATTTTTATCTTTGTATTCCACCTTGGAATCCGCGGTGCAGCGATTGCAACTGTGCTCTCCCAGACACTTTCCGCAGTTTTTGTACTTTATTTTCTGAAAAAAAAATCAGAACTAAAGGTACGGCTTTTAACAAAAAAGGAACTTGCCGTATGTGGAGAAAATGCAAAAAATATCGTAAGTCTCGGAACTGCAGGATTTATTATGCAGCTTACCAACAGCTTAGTCAGCATCTGCTGCAACAACGTGCTTTCCGTTACCGGAGGCGATATCTACATCTCTGTGATGACCATTATCTCCAGTATCCGCCAGCTTGTCGAGGCACCGATTTATGCCATGAACGAAGGAAGTTCTCCGATTTTAAGCTATAATTACGGTGCCCGCCGCCCAAAACGTATCAAACAGGCGCTTCTTACGATGGCACTTATGATTTTCATCTACACGGCTGTCATGTGGTCTGTCATTATTCTTGCACCGCATTTTCTGATAAAGATTTTCAGTTCTGACAGCCAGCTGATCAACAATGCGGTACCTGCCTTAAAACTTTATTTTGCCGCATTTATTTTTATGGATCTGCAGTATATCGGACAGACGACTTTTAAATCTTTAAATAAAAAGAAGCAGGCGATTTTTTTCTCCCTGCTTCGTAAAGTATTTATTGTTGTACCGCTGACCTATCTGCTCCCTTATGCACTCCATATGGGAACACGCGGCGTATTTATGGCAGAGCCGGTCTCCAATGTAATCGGCGGAAGCCTGTGCTTTGTCACCATGCTCTGTACTGTGATTCCAGAATTGAATCGTATGGGAAAATCCTCTAAAGACAATTAATTTTCTGAGCCTCTTAACTTTTCCTGTATTTAATGGATGGACGTCCTCCAGTCGAGTAATCTACCTGACTCACAATCTCGTGATTCTCCAGCAGATAATTCATTTAACTGTGCCTCAGAATGCAAAACCTTTTTCATACTCAAATATTTTTCGATAGCAATCTGAAATCGTTCGAATGTAAACGGCTTGACAAGATAATCCACAATTCCAAGCTGGAGGATTCCCGATATCTCCTGGACATGATTTGCCGCTGTAATCATAATGATACTGATGGGAAATTGCCGCTCACGGCAGTTCAAAATAAATTCCCGTCCATCCATCACAGGCATATAATAATCGATCACAGCCAGATCAACCGGATTCTTTTCCAGAAAAAGAATCGCGTCTTGTCCGTTCCGGAATTCTCCGACTATCACCAGTGAAGGATTCGACTTTTTGTTGTCGTATTGCGATCATAGATGGAAAAAAGTATTTCTTCCGGAATTCCACCCCCGGTATCATCGCAAGTGATCATAGTATGGCCATCTTCAGAATAAATCCCAAGCTCAATTTCTTTCACCGGATAATCTCTGCTGTTCAGTTCATCCATTTGTAGTCGGCTTTTCCTGTTTTTAACGTTTCCTGCAGATGTGCATCCGGGAAAATCTCCGGCAAGACAGTTCCTTCTATAATCTTATCCTCTGGAATTTTCAGAATGCTGCGCGCTGCCATCCGCTTCCTTCCAGTGGCACTTTGCGCTATGACTATGGCAATCCTGGCTGTAGGAGTCGTTGGTATGCTGATGGGCTATGGATTTATGGATGCAATCATGTATGTGGCAATCCCGATGATGGGCGGTGGAATGGGTGCAGGTGTTGTGCCGCTATCCGGAATGTATGCAGAAGCTCTGCATGTGGACGCCGCCGGTATTATTTCAAGAATGATTCCGGCATCCACTCTTGGAAACGTCACAGCGATTGTCGCAGCCGATATGCTGGCAAAGCTTGGTGAAGTGAAACCATCTCTCAGCGGAAACGGAAAATTAATGAAAAAAGAAATGGAGTATGCAGCACAGCAGTGGAGCCAGTTTGTGATGGGAAACTGGACACAGGCATTACTGGTCGGAATCGGAATTTCCATGATCGACCTGAATGCCGTGATCAGTGCCTTCTCCGTCACATATCTGATTCTCGTTCTGGTTGTTGTCGGCGGTGTCGCATTAGGCGCAGGAATCGGTGGATATTTCGTTGGATTTTATCCCATTGAATCTTCTATTACAGCCGGATTATGCACAACGAACATGGGCGGAACAGGCGACATTGCCGTTCTTTCTGCTGCAAAACGTATGGAACTTCTTCCCTTTGCCCAGATTTCAACCCGAATCTGCGGAGCATTGGTCTTAGTTGTTGCCAGCATTCTTATCAAAATTTTGTTTTAGGGGAGGGACAGGGGACAGGTTTGTGTCCTGTCCTCTCATCACTTTTATTTTTCACATGAATCTTTCATAGTGATTTTTACTTTATATGTTTTCTTTTCTCCCGGATTTAAGAATTTCAGCATTCCTGTCTTCCTCATCACATCACGTCCATCCGGGTGTCAGGCGAAACAGTGAGCATAAGCCCCTTTCCATTATTCACTTCAAAGAGACGCATACCGTCACCTTTTCCTCCTACAAGACGATGTTCTTCTACTCCATACAACTGTGTGTCATGTCCTATATATGGATTCATTTTCTCTTAACCTTTCCCAGACAGCCTGTACCACTACATGAGTGATCTGACTGCCTGATATACATTTTGATATTTTTCATAGATTCTCATATACTTTTCATGCATTGCCGATCTTGGTTCATAAGTTTTCATTTCTTGCACCATATGAACTGCGGCATCCTGCAGATCATGAAAAAGTCCTATCGCAATTCCAGTAAGCATAGCACTTCCTACCGTTCCCGCATCTACAGTTTTCAATGCAACCATAGGCACATTCAGCATATCTGCCTTCATCTGCATCCATTCTTCAGAATGGGCTCCACCGCCGGTGGCGTGGATTTTTTCAAACCGGATTCCTGAACCCTGAAGCGCCTGCATATTCAGATACATTTCATAGACCACACCTTCCATACAACCGCGGTAAATATCAGCTGTCGTCGTTGCCGTTGTAAGCCCCAGAA
>JALFVM010000168.1 GCA_022787145.1 Lachnospiraceae bacterium
GAAACGGCGCATCAGCAAACGAGCTTGTACTTGTCGCTCCTGCATAAAACGCATACAAATTTGTGTCTGTTGGAGCTTGCATTCCAACGATTCCAGATTCAGAATCTCCTGCATACAATTTTGTCTTTGTCATCGTGAATCCACCGACTGTACCTGATTCACCAATGATTTTCACGCCTTGAAGTGTTCCACCGTTAATGTAATCCGCTGAAAATGCACCGGCATTGATATACGAAGCATTGATATAGATTTTTCCATCAGAGAGATAGATTCCCTGTGTAGTTCCATTGTTCGTTAATTTGTTAAACACAGAAAGCTGGGTAAGGTATTCCTCAGGAGCCTGAGCAGCTTTAAGTGCATCCGAAGCTTTTGATAGAGCACTGTTAGCAACTGTATCATCTGTGTACTTCGGCTCTATCCAGTCTGAAGAGTTATAAGAACCAGAAGCCTTTGCAGTTTTGCATACCTTAATCTCCCCCTGTCCGTTCGTTGTTGATGTAAGCCACATATCACCAAGGTCGTATGGTGGTGTTGGAGTTGTCACGAATACCCTTCGTTTTCCATCTGCTGTATCCTGAGCATTAGATGCATCATCTAAAGCCTTCTGGATATCAGGGTCATTGAAATTTTCCCACGAATATGTTGTTTCCGATTTTATAAAACGGTATGTCTTTTTCGTAGATGTGTTATAAAACAAATCATCCAGATGTGTTTCTTTCAGTTCTGCTGTTGCCCAAGTTGATGCTGGTTCATTACTGAGCGTCGGGACATAAGCTCCAAAGTGCTGTGTGCTTACATCTTTTACTGCATCAGATACAACAGAATTGACATAGTCTTCCATTCCTTCCTGAGCCAATTCTGAAATGCTCTTTCCGGTCAGTGAAAATTCATCCGCACGGATTGTTACTTTACCGGTGTTCGCATCAACCCGAAAAGTAATGTTTCCGGAATTGTCCTTTGCGGTAAATCCTCTTGTATTGATCCACTCCGCCTGTATTCCGATTGCATATAGGATATTCAACACAGCATCGCCATTACTGTCAAATCCAGATGACCATTTCCCCGCTGCTGTTGTTGCATCATCTGTTCCCTGATAGTCTGCGGTTACAAAGAATCCATCAATCCCAGATTTGTACACTACCTTTGAATCTGAAAGATTTGGTTTGTCGTGCCGGTAAGCGATTATGGAACCATCATCACCTTGCATCT
Source organism: Lachnospiraceae bacterium (assembly GCA_022787145.1). GTDB lineage: Bacteria > Bacillota > Clostridia > Lachnospirales > Lachnospiraceae > JALFVM01. The sequence goes on from JALFVM010000168.1 coordinate 1,210, forward strand.
GTGTGTAATAGAATCCCAGAGTATTGGCAGCCAGCTGGTTCATGTTTCTAACGGAAATATCATAGGCCGACAGCTTCTTTTCCATTTCCTTCTTTGCCTGCTCAACGACTACTCCATTCCCGGAATAAAACTCAGTTTCATTCTCTTCCAGGCTTTTTACGGTATTCGCTATGGATGTATAACCACCAAAAGAAAAATCGACATCCGTTGCATAGCTAAAAAACAGATGCCCTTTCGTATCTGAGAATGCGACCGGATCCAAGAATGTGATGTATGCATTCGCCACTGATTTCAGTGAAAATGGTCGCATCGAAATGCCAACCACAATTTCTCCTATCCTCTGTATACCGTCTTCTGTATCTCCATTTATGAGCGGATTTTCTATATTTAGCACATATCCTTCCTGTCCGTATAGATAATCCACTTCATCGACCGTCGTTTTAATGCCAGTTACGGTTACATCGTCTACGTCAAACTGTACGTCCTGAATCGCATTGAGGATATGGACGTCATCTCTGTCTCCAAAAACACCTCCATCGACCGTGTCCCCATCTGTCCACGGTGAAAATGTTCCTCCGTCCACAGAATCTCCTTCCGTCCACGGTGAAAACGTTCCTCCATCCATAAAGGAAGACATTACTGATACATTTCTGTTAAAACTTACGATACGCAGCTTATCGTTTTCATCAATCCTTGCATTTCCGCCGGCCAGCATCGCACAGAACCCGATTACAGCTCTGTGCGTTGTATTTGCAGGAGCTTCCGCCACCTGGAAATCATCGTTTTGAAACGATGCATCTCCAACAGCGATACCGCAAGTTTGGCAGGAATCTCTTAAGACTTCTCCAACCGAGCAGGGAAACATAAGATTTGTGCTGTACGCCTTATCTGCAAGGCTCATGTGATCCACAAGAGTGAGATTGATCTTCTCTGCTGTTGCTGGCTTTTTATTCACAACAAACGTACCTCGTTTTATGGTTTCAATCCCGGTACTCAGCTGCACATTCAAAAAAATCGTAAATCTTGCTTTGTTGAAATTATAAGTGGAGAACTTGTCCTTGTCATTTACAAGTGTCAGTGTCGCTGTTTTTTCTATAGCCGCACCCAGTGGAAAATCTGAAGAGTCCGAAGAATCCACAATACCGTTTCCGGAATTATAGAAGTCTTCTTTTTCCAGATTCAGAGTCGTTCCGTCAGAAAGCACGCACTTTGCCGTCACATAACATCTGCTGTTTGATTCCTTTTTTAATTGTGATGATACATTGATCATGTCGGCCGAATCCTCCTTACACTGACGCTCAAGTCTTCCCATACTTCTTCATTGTCTTTCAGGCACTGTGCTGCCATATTGTAGTCACTTGCGTAAAAATCTCTATCCACCCATACCCCAGGAATGGTTGGGTCTTTGTGGTGAAAAGAAAATGACGATTTGTTGAGCATAGAATTTAATATAATTGCTATTTCTTCCCAGGTGAGAACTTCCCACGTCAGGTCGTATCCCGCAATCGTTCCGATCGGAGTGTTGTGCATCACGAGATTCTGATCACGGTCAGAATCACTTGTGGATGTTGTCGAAAACACAGGTTTGTACGCATCTGGAGCTTTGATTGTAACTCCGTCTATATTAAATTGTTCCTGCATCATGCACCTCCTAACGTTACGAGCGGATTTTTTCCGCTTCTTGCCTGCTTCAATGTCGCCTCATCAATCACAATCTCCATCAGCTGCCTTCCGGATATTGTAACTGGTATCTTGTAGACGTTGTTCCCTCCGCTTTCTTCCCTGACAATCTTTCTGATCAGTGATTCAGGTGCTTCCAAGTTGTTTCCACTCCTCTGGTCGCCGAGCACCGCTGCAAATGGTGCGTTCGGCGGTATGACTGCCCCCTGTGCCAGATATGGTAGTTCACTTACTCTCGGCATCGATACAGAAAATCCAATTGTCTGTGTTCCGAACGGCGTAGGAATATCCCATGGTCCAAAGGAAAGTGCACTTTCCAGGCCTCCAAGCGCTCCATTTATCATGCTAATCGCACTGTTCGCAAATGAAATCGCCTTATTTAGTGGTTCTTTGATAAAATCCACAATTCCATCAAATACACGTGCAATTTTATCTCTCATACCAGAGAAAATATCATGCACTCTGTCTGAAATCGCATCAGCAAACCCAACAATCTTGTTTTTAATTGTTCCCCATGTAGATGACGCTGTGGTTTTTATCGAATTCCATGCATTGGACAGCCAGTTTTTCAGTCCATTCCATACGGTTTTCGTCAGTGTCTTTATTCCATTCCATGCAGTTTTTACGAGAGTTGCTACAATATCAAGCGCACCTTTGAAAATTGTCTTTATTGCGTCCCAGATTCCAGATATAAAATCCTTAATTAGATTCCATATGCCCGAAAATACCTCTTTTACACCTTTCCACGCAAGCTTCCAGTCACCTGTAAATACGCCAACGATAAAATCTATGATTCCGCTTAATATGTCTGCAATATCACCGATAATATTTATTATGCTTTCTATCACAGAAAACACAGTATCTCCAATAAACTTTACGATTGAAGCCAGAACCGGCATAATATTGGAAGCTATCCACTCAAACAATGGAAGAAGAACAGACTCCCACAACAATTTTATAGAATCAATCAGCTTACCTAAAAATTCTTCCACTTTTGCAACTGTCTCTCCAAACGGTCCCTCCATAAGTTCCTGGAACCTTTCGGATAATCCTTCAATCACTGGTACAATGTATGTATTATACCCTTCCAGCAATATGGTCCAAATACTTGAAAATCCATTTGCAATGGAATCGAACAACGGCTTCAAATGGTTGTCATACAGCCTTGCGATTGCATCTCGTATTGTTTCTACGGCTGTCAAAATCCCAGATGTAAAAGGCTCAATTGCAGTAAAAGTATTCTCAAGTGCCTGTTTAATCAGATCAGCATTGTCTATGATTGGCTGTGTTATCATTGTCAAAATATCTCTTCCGAGTTTTGCCGCATTTTCGGTAATCCCCATTCCAACTTCTGCCAGGATGGATATCAGATTTCCTATAATCTGCTGTGCAGCGTCGCTTCGTAAAGATTCAAATATCGTTGCGACAGCTTTAGACGTCTCTCCTATCTGAGAAGCAATTTCAGAACCGACATTAAACATTTCTACAATGTATTTTTTGATTCTGCCTTTACTTTGGCTTAAAAATTTCTCAATTCCGCCAACCAGTGCAACTGCGATACTTAATCCGATACTGGATGCAGAACCAACAATTTGCCCAAGTGTATATGAAAGCGTATTCACAAAATTGTTTGCAGCACCTATCACTTCCGGATCTGTAAATATTTCCATCAATGATTTTTTAATAGAAACCAGGTCACTTTTCAGTTCTTCAAGTGCAGGTTTATAATTTCCTAGTCCATCCCAGAATCCTGCTACAAATAATTTTTTCAGTTCTTTGAATCTTTTTATCAAGTCATCCAGAATTCCGTTTGTCTTCTCAAGTACCGTCTCTCCTTCTGCAAGGTTTCCGTAATCTACATTTCCGACCGCACTATCCAGTGGGCTTGCATAACCTCCTCCTGTGCTTCCAGGTGCTACATCTGAGAAATTATCTTCCTTTGCTAGTTTGTTGATTGTGTCGATAGGCGATAAATACCCTTCCGCTTCTTTCCTGGCATCTTTTGTCGCGTCCGCTGCATTTTCTGTGGCATCCGCAAGGTTCTGTGCACTGGAAGCCGCATCGTTGTAATCCTCACCAACATTTGACAGCCCAGTATCTGTAAGACCGGCCGAAGCCGCCCCTGTACTTCCAGAAGATTTCTTTCCGGTTATCAATTCCGTGAAGGATTTAAACGCATTGGCCACAGTCGCAAGTTTGGCCAGAAGAATATTGATCACCTTCAGAACAGGCGTAAAGATGTTGATCAGTCCCTGCCCGATCGTCGCCTTTAAAGATTCAAACTGCAGCTTCAGTATACGGACCTGGTTTGCCCATCCATCCGATGTCCGGATAAAATCTCCGGACGCAGTCGAAAGCTGGCTCATAACGAACTTGTATCGCAAGGCAACCTTTTCCTGTTCAGTCATAGCTGCTGTCGTCTTTCCGTACCCGTTCGCAAGTGCATATTCATCAAGAGCCGCCTGTGTCATGACAACACCTAATTCTTTCAGCGATTCTGTCTCTCCAGTAAATACGGATTTCAGCTTCGTATATGCTTCATCCTGTGTCAGATTATAAAACGATGCCACATCACCAGACAACTGTGCCAGCGCTGTTGACATATCAAGCGCCTGGCTTTCTGTGAAGCCAAAAGACTTCGCCATCGCTCCAAATGTTCCCGTGTACTTCTTTGCCATCGTTTCAGATAATCCAGCCGTCACTGCTGCATTCTTCGCAAACTCATCCACCTTATCCGACATGGTAGTGAATACGGAATCTACAACATTTTGCACTTCCTGGAGGTCAGAACCAAGCTCCAGGCATTCCTTGCCAAACTGAACAACCTTCCGGACTGCAAAGGCTGCCGCAATCATCCCGCCTATCTTTTTGATCGCACCAGTTATTCCGTAAGACAAATTTGTCCTCATCTCATTCCCAACAGACTTTGATTTTTTCCCGATTCCAAACAGGTGCTTCTTTACCTTTTCCGAACCATTCGCGCTATCTCTTTCTATGTGTTGCCATGCCTTTTTGAATGCTTCTTCCTGTGATAGTCCCTCTTTTCTATAAATTGCAGCGATTGACGCTGCTTTTGATTTTGCGCTTCTTTCGGAATCATTAAGAATATTCAGTATTTTTTCGCTTGTTTCGGATACATCTTTTTCTACAGTTTCCCCTGTCTTCTTTACTTCTTTCGAAAATCTACCTGATATGCTTTTTCCGATTTTTGTTATTCTCTTGCTTATTTTAGAGATGGAGCCTTCTATATTTTTTGTTCCAGAAGCAACACCTTTTGTATCCACATCTGTATAGATTTTTATTGTTCCATCTGCTGCCACGGCTCCACCTCCTATCCGACAAGTTCCTCAATAGCTTTTCTTTCTTCTTCCCTTCTTGCAAGCTCTTCTTCCGAGATCTTTGCATGAAAATCAATGATCTGTTTGTTTTCCCGGTAGAATTCTTTCTCCCATTTTTCCAGCTTCTTTCCGTGCGATTTTTTATAACGGATGTTTAAAACAGACGAAAATAACCCGTCTCCAATCTCCATGAAATATCCAAAGAATGTCCACCAGTGCATATATTTCACAGACCTAATATCCACAACGCCTGCAATCTTATTCACCGCCGGCACGATCAGGTCAGAGTCCTGTTCCCAGTCCACCAGCCTCGGCTTCTTTTTTTCATCTGGCTTACTCCCGCAGTCTATAAATTCACAAGCCTTTTTCATCGCTTCCTGCATATATTCCGGGGGTATTTCCTCCCAGTTTTCATACAAGATTTCCACCATGACAGCCTGTTTTGCATAATCCGGAAGCTCTGGGTCATTACAGGCAGCCAAAATATCCAGTATCACACGAAAGTCTGTCCTGATAGCAAAATCGGCACCCCCGATGTTCAGGGATGCCGGAAGATTCCAACTCATTTCTTATACTTCTCCGTGTACTTATTCATTCTTTCCTGTACCTTCTTGGCTCGTACTTTCATCTCTTTTTCGATGATGAATCCGATTGCTTCTACCACATTCTCCGCAAACAGCTGGCCATTCGACAGTGGTGTAAGAGGGCCGGTGATAGAAAAGAATGTCTTTGAGGTATTCTGGCCAAACAGATCGTCAAATTTCTCTTTGATTTCCCTGGATGCTTCCATTACAAATTTCTCATCACCGGTATCCACTTTTTGAAATGCCGCCTCCAGGCTTTCCACGACACTATTATATTTTTCAATGATATTTGAGTCGGAAGGATTGAACCGGAAAACTCCAAGTACCTCATCATCCTGGTTTACGATTTCATAGCTTTTTGAGCCGTCATTGACTAAAATCCGTTCCATTTCCTGCCTCCTTATGCGTTTTCCTTAGGTGTGAACGTCGGTACTTTATTAGCAAGTGCCACCGTGCCCTCTTTCCTGTTTCCTGCATAATATACCGTAAACGGAATCGATACGCCGGAAGTATCTCCTCCGATCGACGTAGGTTTCACATAAACATCTTCAATGAAAGCTTTATGGCCACTGGATTTCGTATCCTCTACAATCAGCTCCAGGATCGTTGTCTTGCAGTCATCGCATTTCAGACGTCCCATCGCAATATCCCTCAGTTTCGGGTACAGCGGATCTTCCGGATTTGCATAGAATGGATCTGCCTTAAGGGATGGTTCATACCCTTTGTCGTTTACCGATGTCTCATCCAGGATGTTTTTCACAGTTTCTACATCCGGATTTAACTCCGTCGACATCTCCTCGATATCCTTTCCCACCAAATACCATTCGTAAGTCTCATCAGCTCCAAACGAAGCGTCAAGATAGGTCATAAACGCACCTCGTGTTAATTTCATATCATTCTCCTTTCTCTCTGTATAAGATCCTGCCCTGCAGCATATACCTTGCAAGCGATTCCTCTTCATTGATTCCGGCAAGGTTTGGCATGTTCTGCAGGTTTTCAATTTTCTCTACCTCGCATTCCTCCCCAAAATCCGGGAATATCTTCTGCATGTTCTGCTCGTCCAGCCAATCCATGAATGCCTGGACGAAATTCATCGCTTCAAGGTTTAAGTCATCGTCTTCTGTAGAGTAGGCCTTTACGATATCAATCGCGAACCCGTATTCTTTCTCCTTTTCACCGGTAATAAAAGAACGGATGAGCTTATCGGAATATCTTGTTATGATTGATACGCTGTCCGGTGCTTCCGGGGAAAAATTAAAATTCAGATTCTTATCTGCGAGTTCTAATATTTTCGGTTCAAAATATTCTTTTACTGCATCGTGCTTTGTCATCTTTTCCCTCTTTTCAGATATTCCTGCATTGCTTTTGTAAGTTCTCCCTTCCTGGCAGTCATCATTGCTTTATCCCAGTGATCTGTAGCAAGAGGATGCCGGAATTTGCTGTGGTTCAGTTTCCTTCCTGCCGGAACCTTGTACTCGCCTTCCTTTGCCCAGGCACTGCCGGTTTTCGAAGATACATATAATTCTCCCTCATACTGGTAATGTGCATAAGGTGACAAGTATTCTACAACTCCGTGTTCGCCTTCCACATAAACTCTGGTGTTTTGAGCAAGCACAAGGTTATTTGCCGGCACATAAGGATCCATCATCCGCTTTGCTTCATTCGCATAAAACAGACGACCTTCTTTTCCTCCAGTCTTATCAAAAGCAAGCTTCTTTTTCGATTTGTTCCACTGGAATTCAGATTTCATATTATCCTCCAAGGCGAAAATGCTTGTCCATGATGTGACCTGTATTATCTGAAAAGGCAGTTACCTTAAAAGCATTCGGCTTATTCCTCAGTAACACCTCGGCAGCCGTATTTGGCGTCTTCCTCGTGATTTCGTCCATGCATTCACCTAAAACTACTACATCACCAACAGACACGGTAAAATCAGCTTTTACGCGTCCTTCTGGAATCCTCACTGTATAAGTATTTACCATAGATGCATCTGTTCCATTTTGGGTTGTGATGATACTGGATTTCCAAAAACAATTATGGAGCACGGTTTTGTCCCATGCTCCATCCTGTCCCTTTCGGTATAACGTAATTGTACGAATATAATTTGGATTCATCAGCGCACCCCCGCATACAAAAGCCCGGTATCTGATAAATGCAAATAGATGAGCTTTTTAATCTCTTTTTGTTTTCCCGTCTCCGTGTAAACACTCTGGCTGACATCATAGGTTCCAGACTGGCCATCATTGGAATAGCTGGTAAGCACACCTGCGATTCCATGTTCTGCTGCACTTTTTGAGATTTTATCAGCTTGATACAACACTTCCGTAATCGCACATACACAATCCCTTACATCGTCTGTAACAAGATCCGGACTTGTTTTCAGTCGTCCATAGGTGTAGCGGTTTACCTCTCTTGCCGCAGCCTTCTCAAAGAATTCAAAATCTTCTTCCGGAACGGAAGGTTCTCGTCCCATAAGATAGTGATTTTCGTAATAACCGTATTTTACATACATACGCTTTCCTCTTCTTATGCTCCTGCTTTCAGAAGTGAGAACGGGCATCTCTTTGCTTTGTCTTTCTGCACAGAATTGATCGGGTTCGGAATCTCCCATCCAAGTCGCATTACTGCACGAAGGGCAACCATATCATTCTGCATCAGGTTATATGCAATCGAACCATCTGTGTTCTGTACCACGCCCTCTGTAAACAGTTTGAAGGTGATATCCTGTCTGATTGCATAGGTAAGCTGGCTGAAATCTCCGGAGATCATCAGAGCTTTGGATTTGTCAAAAGAACCATTGTTCGGGAAGTTCATCGGGGACCCATCCAGCGTGTAATTAGTAACGCTCTGCATATCAGACTTAAAAATCGGATTTCCAATTTCATCCTTTAATCCCCTTAATTTTGCTCTCATAGTGATGTCAGCCATATGTCCATTTACGAAAAATCCGGAGCTTTCTACTTTTGCGATCACTCCATCTTCTCCCATAATCTTGTCGTACAGATTATCTGCAGAACCAAGTGTCACAACCGAACCTGCTTTCGTAGCAGTGGATACAACGTCATCTCTCCATGAATCCGGTTTGTTTACTCCGAAAAGAATCGCTCCATCAATCACCTTTCCGAATGCTTCTACGATTCTCGGCTTTACTTCTCCCCAGATGTCATACTCAGAGTCATCCAGGACTGCTTCTGGTACCGGCACGATTACTGCGATTTCCTCTGCTGTAATAAATTTCTTATCCCATGCCTGTTTTGTGGTCTGCTTCTGGCCGGTATCGCCATTGACAAAGTACGCAATCGGCAGCATATCAAGTACAGGCATCTTAAACTGTCTGGAAGTCATATTCGCAAGCCGTCTCCCTCTCTGGAGCACCGCTGACTGTGTCACAACTCCCTGAATGATCTCATTGGATTCCTGGGTTGGAATCAGCGACTCCGTCCCTGTACGGTCAATGATGCTTGCATCACCTTCAAAAATTCTTAAATTCATTACTCTCTTTTTCTTCATCTTCTTCTCCTTATCTTCTTGCAGCTGAGCGGATCGCATCATTGATGGAGCTGTTCATACTTCCTCCGGATCCAGTATCCTGCGTTCCGGTACCCGTTGAAATTCGGTAACTTGATGTTCCAATAAATCTTTGGTTCTCCTTCAGGAATTTCTCAGCAGCCTTCTTGAAATCTGTCTTATCATCAACCAGCTTATTTACTTTAAACAGGACGTAATCCATATCTTCTGCCTTTACCCCTTTTGTAGAAAGCAGTTTTTCATTCTCCATCTGTGCGATTTGCTGTTTGTAACCTTCGATCTCTCTCTGCATTGCGTCTGTATTTGGCTTATTTGCCGCCTGCTTCGCCTTGAACTCTGCAATAGCAGTCGTGATCTCCGATTCACTCAGCCCCTGCTTACGGTAGAAATCTGCAAGTGCAGCTCTGGAAGCCTTTTCTGCCCTGCTGTTCGCAATTTCCTCCGCCTGTTCAAATGTGTACCCAGCGCTTCCTCTCTGGCCGCTGCCACCAGCCCCGGCGCTTCCCTGTCCGCCGTCACCGCCCTGGCCTCCATCTTCAAAGAGTCTCAGGTTTATCATCATTTTATATTTCATCTTTTCTTACCTCCGTTTTTCCTCGACAGGATCCCGAGCTTTTTGTGCCTTCACGTTTTGGGCAATAGAAAAAGCCCCTTTCGGGACTCTCTAAGCAAAAATGATACAGTGATACTCCTGGTTAATGGCTGATATGCCAAGAAACCAGGA
>JALFVM010000209.1 GCA_022787145.1 Lachnospiraceae bacterium
ATCTTTGAAGGAAGCTTTTCCCTTGTCTGCACTTCCTGAAACATCCATTAAAATTTCCGGTCTTGCCTCATAGATAAACAGCAGAACGGCTGTCGTAATCAGTCCTTCTACAAATCCAATCGCCAGATGAATCGGCTGCATGGTTCCCACAAATACAGAAAACGGTAAATCTGTAATTTTTGAAAGCAAAGTCTGCACCGTCACACTAAACGCTCCCAGCTGAAGTGTCAGCATACAGCCCAAAATCGATGCTGCCGCAATTTTCCCCCGGCTGGCACCTTTTTTCATCATCGGTTTCCACAGCAGGAAGTATCCGATAAAGCAGCCATAAAAAGCCATATTCCAGATATTGCATCCCAAAGCCAGAAGTCCTCCGTCCGCGAACAACAAACATTGGATCAGCAAAACTCCAATCATCGTCAAAAATGCTGCATAAGGGCCAAGAACTGCCGTCAACAGCATACCGCCGCATAAATGACCGCTTGATCCGGTTCCCGGTATCGTAAAATTAATCATCTGTGTCGCAAACACGAACGCGCCCATAATTCCCATTACCGGAATTTTTTTTGGGTCACTTTCGAGTCTTACCTTCTTTACCGAGTATGCTGCCGCTGCTGCGGAACAGACATACATCGTACCGGCTACTGCCGGTGATACTAATGCATCTGCCATATGCATGATACATCGCCTCCCCTCACCTTCTTTGTAAGTTTATCATAGCATCCTGTGAAAGTCCGCACAAGCTACCCGGGGGGTTGTTTTTTTCACTTTTTTCATACAAAAAAAAGCCCGAAAATTCAGGCTTTCTTCTATCTATATATTCTGTCATATCCCCATCGGGGGGATAGGTGATTCTATATTGAAAGGGAGCCAAAACTCCCCTTTCTATCAATATCCGTAACAAACAATCCGTCACATCATTACTGGGTAAACTTTTATTGGTTGATATAGAAAGAAAGCAGATAAAATAATTGAGAAGGTAAATTCTGCCTTCCGAGGACATCAAAATGAAAAGTTTGTGATATAACCACCAGTGTTCTGACAAGTTGATTTTTGAAATCAGAGCACTACATTTGTCCATCAGGATAAGGATAGCAATGCCAAACATTAGCTATTTTATTCCCATTCTCCTGATTAATCAAGTATTTTCTTATAAATTCTGCAAAAAGCCACAAAAAACATGTGAGTTTTTACCTCTTATCCAGAAAAGTCCACAGTTTCTGTTCCACATTTCCAAGATCACACACCTGATAATCGACCCATTCCCTCGGAAAAAGCTGCTGATATTCCCGATACAGGAATCGCTCGTCCAAAAGCATGATGACTCCCTCATCCTCCTGTGTACGAATCACTCTGCCGGCCGCCTGCAGCACCTTATTCATCCCCGGAAAACGATACGCGTAATCAAAACCGCTTCCATCTCTGGCATCGTAGTAATTTTTCAGGATTTCCCGTTCATAACTAATTTGCGGAATTCCCGTTCCCACAATCAATGCCCCAATCAGTGAATCCCCGATCAAATCAATGCCTTCTGCAAAAATTCCGCCCATCACACAAAATCCCACCAGAGAGTGCTCACATTTTTCCTGAAACTTCTGTAAAAATTCCTCTCTTTCCTGCTCCCCCATATGGGGCTTCTGACAAATGCACCTATCCGCTTCTTGATGGAATTCTTCTATATATATACGTGATACATCTTCCATCAGTTTATAGGAGGGAAAGAATACCATGTAATTGCCGCATTTGCTTCGCACAGTGTGATCAATGTAGGACGCAATCTTTTGGTATTCTGCATAGCCTCGCCGTGTATATTTACTGCTCACATCTTTGCACACAAGCAGACATTTTTTTGCCGGATCAAACGGCGACTGTGCATAAATCGCATAATCGTCTTCTCTCGTACTGAACATCGAGCGATAATACTGTACCGGAAGCAGCGTCGCAGAGAAAAATATCGTACTAAGACCCTTATTCAGACAGTTTTGCAGATTCTTCGCCGGATTGACACAAAACAGCTTAAATTTAAATCGTTCCTCTGCATCCATCTCGGTGTAAATCACATAATTTTCATCCAAAAGATCAAAAATATTCAGAAAGCTGCGCACAGAGAAATAAAACTCCATCGCCTCCTTAGGCCACTCAAAATCCGGATGCTTCTCCATAAAGCTATCCATCTCTCCTTGCAGATTTGAAAGAGCTACCGCAAGCGTTCCTGCACTGTCAAGGATTCGATAGGTCTCACATTCCCGCTTGTATTCCAGCAAAATCCGGTTCACTTTCTCAAGACTTCTCTCCAGCTTTTTACTGAATGGTTTCAACTGTCGCTTTGCCTCCAGCACATCCTCCTTGTAAAGGACAGTACTGTACATTTCTCTGCCCCGCTCCACAAGATTATGCGCCTCATCAATCAGAAAAATATAATCGCCCTTGGCTCCCTCTCCGAAAAATCTCTGCAAACGTGCATCGGGGTCAAACACATAATTATAATCGCAAATGACAGCATCCATCCACAAGGCAAGGTCCAGACATAATTCATACGGACACACCTGCCATTTTTCTGCCTGTTTGGCAATTGTCTCTCTGCCATAACTGTCTTTCGTTGTCCACAATTCATAGACTGCATCGTTGACTCTGTCAAAATGTCCTTTCGCATAAGGACAATGGACAGGATTACAGTCCACTTCCTCACACATGCACATTTTTTCTTTTGCAGTAATGGTAAGCACCTTGTACAAAAGCCCTTTCCCGGCCAAAATGTCAAAGGCCTCCTCCGCCACAGTGCGGGTAATTGTTTTGGCTGTGAGATAGAAAATCTTCTCTCCGTGTCCCTCCCCCACAGCCCGCACTGCCGGAAATAGCGTCGACATCGTTTTTCCGACACCCGTCGGTGCCTGAATAAAAAGCTGTTTTTTACGCAGGATTGTGCGGTATACGCCAGCCACCAAATCTCTCTGACCTGTGCGATAGGAAAAAGGAAACTCCAGCTGCTGCATAGACTGATTTCGTCTTGTTCGCCACTCGATCTGATAGTCCAGCCATTTTCGATAAGAAGCCACCAGCTGCCCAAACCACTCTGTCAGTTTCTCCATGCTGTACTCCATCTGAAAACGCCGAATCTCCTCTGTCTCCAGATGAGCATACGTCATCTGAATTCCCATGCGGTTCTTCTGATTCTGTATCCCATACATGTAAGCGTAGCACATAGCCTGTGCCTGATGGACAAAGACAGGTTCCTCAAGCGCATCAATATCAAAGTAAACACCTTTGATCTCATCAATCGTCACAAAATCCTGATCCTTCATAATTCCATCTGCCCGTCCCTCCAGACGGATATCGTATGCTCCGCAATCGATGACATGCACCAGAGATACCTCGGCATGGTAATCCGTTCCCATACGCCCCTGAATTTTGCGGTGCAGACGACTCCCTTTCTGCATCGCATCCAGATCTGCCCTTGTCCGTTTTCGATTATCCAAATCTCCGCTTCGGAAAATAAACTCTACCAGAGTCCGGACGGATATTTTTTCTGTCATTCGCTCCATAAATCAAACTTCTCTTTCTCGTCTTAATAAAATACTGCTCTATTCATTTCTATGATTTTTGAAATTAGAACACGAAACTTATAAATAATCGTCTTTTTTCTCATTATACACGAATCACAGACAACATACGACAACAAAAAAAGATGGAACTCCACATTTCTCTGGATATTCCATCTTTCTATCCTTAGGCAACCTCTTCTGCAGGCTCAAATTTGGAAAGCTCTGCAAAAAATTTATCACAGTTTCCATAACCTCTTACTGTTAAAATCTGATTCAAATCCATACTGAGAACTCCAAGAATTGATTTTGCATCAATGATCACTCTGTTGTAGAAAACATCTACATCAAAATCACATCTACATGCCATCTTTACAAATTCTTTTACATCATTCATACTGCTTAATTTTACCTTTTTTTCCATAATAGATTCCTCCTGTTTTTAAAAAACAAACACACATATAAATTTTTCTGTATTATATACACTGAAAAAGTCGAATGTCAAGTCTCTGCAACCGATTTCACTATTTTTCGTCAGTTTGCCCAGAGTTTCGTTCCAAAAGTATTCATATTCCGTAAAAATACGTCATTTCGACAAAGAAAATTGTTTATTAAAAATGGAAATAGTGGTTAAATTATCTATTATTGGAATTATTCAAATAAAAAAGAAGACAATTCTCAATACAAATTAGAATTGTCTTCTCATTTCTTTCCTGAAACTATCTTGGCATTACGTCAATCGCCTTTGAAATATACTGGTTATCGATTTCATGGAAAGTTCCATGATCTGCCATCTTCGCATATTCCATATCGATCGGCATCTTACCAATCAGTTCTACGTTTAAGTCTTTTGCAATTTCTTCAATATGGCTCTCACCAAATATTTTCAGCTCGCTTCCGCAATCTGGACATTTGACATAGCTGTAGTTCTCCACAATACCAAGTACCGGCACATGCATCATTTCTGCCATATTGTAGGCTTTTTTTACAATCATCTGAACAAGATCCTGCGGTGAAGTTACGATTACAACACCATCAATCGGCAATGACTGGAATACCGTCAGCGGCACATCACCTGTTCCAGGAGGCATATCCACAAAAAGATAATCCAGTTCGCCCCAGATGACATCTGTCCAGAACTGTTTCACCATATTTGCGAGGATCGGTCCTCTCCAGATGACCGGGGTTTCCTCAGTAGGAAGAAGAAGATTAATGGACATTACTTTGATTCCGTTTCTGGTCTCCATCGGGATGATTCCATCATCATTGGCATTGGCTGCGCCTTTGAGACCGTACATTTTAGGAATGGATGGTCCGGTAATATCCGCATCCAGAATACCGACTTTATATCCTTTTGCAGCCATGCGGTTCGCAAGAGATGCCGTTACGAAAGATTTGCCTACGCCTCCCTTGCCGCTTACTACTCCGATCACGTGTTTTACATTTGAGAAAGCATTCATTGCCTCCTGCATGCTCTGAGGA
>JALFVM010000212.1 GCA_022787145.1 Lachnospiraceae bacterium
TCCTGGTATACGATACGGCCGGCACCCATGTTCAGATGTCCAACCTCAGAGTTTCCCATCTGTCCATCCGGAAGACCAACTGCCATTCCGCTGGCATTTCCTTTTACGAACGGGCATAAAGACATTAATTTGTCCATAACCGGTGTCTTTGCCTCATAAACAGCGTTTGCCTCCTGTTTGTCATTGAGACCATATCCATCTAAAATCATTAATACGACAGGTTTTTTGCTCATTGTTTTCTCCTCTTTTTCAATCATAATTTTTCTGTTATTTGCTGTACACACGCATGATGGAAGAAACTTCTCTCGTTGTCTCCTGTGCCTCCAAAAGCTCTACCGCTTTCTTGAAATTGCCCTCCACAACAGGCTCTGTGATCACGACGATCTCCGCAATGCCATTTTTAGACTGTCTCTGGATAATCTGCTCGATGCTCACACTGTTGAGTGCAAACGCACTGGCAAGCGTGGAGAATACTCCGCACTTATCATCCACTTTCATGCGCATAAAGAATTTGTTGACGGTATCTTCCATCTTTTTAATAGGAAGTTCTTTATAACAGGTACAACTGATGCGTCCGCAACAATTGTACTGAATATTTCTGGCAATGTCAAATACATCTCCCACAACGGCACTGGCAGTCGGCATTTCACCTGCGCCGCGACCAAAGAACATCGCATCTTCCACTGCATCTCCGTGTACAAATACGGCATTGTAGGAGTCGTTGACAGAGGCCAACGGATGGTCATTCGGAATCAGCATCGGGCATACATACGATTCAATTCCATCCTCTTTCAGCCGTGCCACGCCAAGCAGCTTGATCGTCAGATCCATGTTTTTTGCGTAATGAATGTCTTTTGCTGTGATTTTTGTAATACCCTCTGTATAGACATCGTCAAAGACCACTCTGGAATTAAATGCAATGGAAGAAAGGATGGCAACCTTACGTCCTGCATCCAGTCCCTCAATGTCTGCGGTCGGATCTGCCTCTGCATATCCAAGCTCTGTTGCCAGTGCAAGTGCATCGGAAAACTCCATGCCCTCCTGTGTCATCTTTGTCAGAATAAAGTTTGTCGTACCATTGACGATACCCATCACTTCCGTCAGATGATTGCCTGCCAGACACTGTTTCAACGGACGGATAATCGGGATTCCACCTGCCACAGCCGCCTCAAACAGGAAATCGCAGTGATGCTCTCCCGCAAGATCGAGAAGCTCCTTGCCGTCTACTGCGACCAGATCCTTGTTGGCCGTTACGACATGCTTACCAGCCTTGAGTGCCTCCACAATATACGTTCTGGCCGGTTCCAGACCACCCATCAGTTCAATGACAATTTCAATCGAATCATCCTTTAAAATGTCGTTCCAGTCATTGGTAAGAATGGAGGCATCCTCCACCTTGGCTGCCGCTTTCTGGATATTTCTCACCAGAACTTTTTTTACTTCCAGCTCCACGCCAAGTTTGTTTATCATCTCCGCTTCCTGCTGCTTCAGAACTTTATATGTTCCCAGTCCAACGGTGCCAAGACCAAGAAGACCGATTCCTATTTTTTTCATCATATTCTCCCTTCTGTATGTTCAAAATCTCTTCACAGCCATTTCTATATTTTGCGTCATCTTTTGTACTTCAACAGCTGTACTTCATGTACTGGTGCCAGTACACTAAATTTATCCTACTACAAAAAGAAGCATGTTGCAAGAAGTGCTTTACAAAAGCATCAAAAACGTTACGATTCACAGTTATTTAGCCAACACACCTCGCAGGATCGATCGTGCCGTGTGAACAGTCACCCCAAAACTACAGAAGAGACCGCCAGAGCAGTCTCTTCCTATTATAATAAGTAGTTCTTATTTGTAGTTTACGATCTGACCGAACTCTGGTTTCAGAGAAGCGCCTCCTACGAGTCCGCCATCAATATCCGGCTGAGCAAATAATTCCGGAGCTGTCTTTGCATTTACAGAACCGCCGTACTGGATGCGGATTGCTTCTGCAGTTGCCTCATCGTAAATCTCAGCGATGCACTCACGGATTGCTTTGCAAACTTCCTGTGCCTGCTCTGTAGTCGCTGTTTTGCCTGTTCCGATTGCCCAGATTGGCTCGTAAGCAATGACTGCTGTTTTTGCCTGGTCTGCTGTCACGTTCAGGAAGCCAACTTTTACCTGCTGACGGATGAAATCCATGGTCACGCCCTGCTCTCTCTGCTCCAGAGTCTCACCACAGCACATAATCGGAGTGATTCCATGCTCAAATGCTTTCAGCATTTTTTTGTTTACAGTCTCACTTGTCTCTGCGAAGTACTCTCTTCTCTCAGAATGTCCAAGAACAACGTATTTTACACCAACATCTGTCAGCATTGCCGGAGAGATCTCGCCTGTGAAAGCACCTTTCTCCTCAAAGTACATGTTCTCAGCGCCAACCTGGATGTTGGAGCCTTTTGCAGCTTCCATTACAGGAATGATGTCGATTGCCGGTACGCAAAATACTACGTCTACCTCATCGTTTGCAACTTCTGGTTTTAATGTTTCTACCAGTTTTACTGCCTCAGATGGAGTCATGTTCATTTTCCAGTTACCTGCAATAATTTTCTTTCTTGCCATTTTTTCTTTCTCCTTTTACCTTTTAACTCGAAAACAGAGAATCCTGTTTCCGGCTTATTTATCGTTTGCTGCTGCAACACCCGGAAGTTCTTTTCCTTCCAGGAATTCCAGGGATGCACCACCACCTGTAGAAATATGGGTCATCTTGTCACCATATCCAAGCTGGTTTACTGCAGCTGCGGAATCACCGCCACCGATGATTGTAACAGCATCTGTCTCAGCCAGAGCTTTGGCAACAGCCTCTGTACCATGTGCAAAGTTTGGCATCTCGAAGCAGCCCATTGGTCCGTTCCATACAACAGTTTTTGCATCTTTTACTGCATCACAGAATAATTTTTCTGTTTCCGGTCCGATATCGAGACCTTCCCATCCTTCTGGAATCTCTCCGGCTTTTACAATCTGAATGTTGCAGTCATTCGAGAAGTCATCACCAATTCTGTTGTCCACAGGAAGAAGAAGTTTTACACCTTTCTCCTCTGCTTTTTTCATCATGTCCAGAGAATACTGCAGGTAATCATCCTCGCACAGAGACTTTCCGATCTGTCCGCCCATAGCTTTGGCAAATGTGTAACCCATACCTCCGCCGATAATCAGGACATCTACTTTGTCAAGCAGGTTATTGATAACGGAAATTTTGCTGGATACTTTTGCTCCGCCAAGAATTGCAACAAAAGGTCTCTCAGGATTGTTTACCGCATTACCAAGGAAATCAATTTCTTTCTGCATCAGGTATCCAACGGCTGCTGTGTCCACAAATTGTGTCACACCAACGTTGGAGCAGTGTGCTCTGTGAGCAGTACCAAATGCATCATTTACAAAAACATCACACAGAGAAGCAAGATCTTTGCTGAATGCCTCACCGTTCTTTGTCTCTTCTGCTCTGTAACGTGTGTTCTCAAGAAGGATGATATCTCCGTCATTCATTGCATCAACGGCTGCACGAACGGTATCGTCTACAACAACGTTACTTGGAACAAATTTTACTTTCTGTCCAAGAAGCTCGGCAAGACGAACAGCTACCGGTGCAAGAGATAATTCCGGTTTCGGCTCTCCCTTCGGTTTTCCGAGGTGAGAACAAAGAATGATCTTTCCTCCGTCTGCTACCAGTTTTTTAATGGTAGGAAGGGCAGCTACCAGACGGTTCTCGTCTGTAATTTTTCCATCAATCAACGGAACATTAAAATCGCATCTAACAAGGACTTTTTTGCCTTTTACATTAATATCATCAACAGATTTTTTATTTAACATTTGAATTGCCTCCTTGGGGTAATTTTTGCTACTGATAAAAAAGGTTCGGTCCAGTAGACCGAACCTTAATAGTTCTAAAGAATTATGCTAACTCAGAGAAGTATTTGATTGTACGAACCATCTGGCTTGTGTAAGAGTTCTCATTGTCATACCAGGAAACTACCTGAACTTCAGTTGTACCATTGTCTAATGGCAGAACCATTGTCTGTGTTGCATCGAACAGAGAACCATATCTCATACCAACGATATCGCTGGATACGATCTCATCTGTGTTGTATCCGAAGGACTCTGTGGAGGCAGCTTTCATAGCAGCATTGATCTGATCTACTGTTACAGTTCCCTCAACAACTGCTGTTAAGATTGTTGTAGATCCTGTAGGAGTTGGAACACGCTGAGCAGCTCCGATTAATTTTCCGTTCAGTTCCGGGATAACAAGGCCGATTGCTTTTGCAGCACCTGTGCTGTTTGGAACGATGTTTACAGCAGCTGCACGAGATCTTCTTAAATCACCTTTTCTCTGTGGTCCGTCCAGAGTCATCTGATCACCTGTGTAAGCATGGATTGTGCACATGATACCAGATTTGATTGGAGCCAGATCGTTCAGAGCTTTTGCCATAGGTGCTAAGCAGTTTGTTGTACAAGATGCAGCAGAGATAACTGTATCTTCTGGTTTTAATGTCTCATGGTTTACATTGTAAACGATTGTAGGAAGGTCATTTCCTGCTGGAGCAGAAATAACAACTTTTCTAGCACCTGCTTTTACGTGAGCAGAAGCTTTCTCTTTGGATGTATAGAATCCAGTACACTCTAATACAACATCAACACCGATTTCTCCCCAAGGAAGCTCCTCAGCGTTTGCTTTTGCATAGATTTTGATTTCTTTTCCATCTACGATAATGGAATCGTCAGTTGCTTCTACTGTATCAGCCAGAGCATATCTACCCTGAGAAGAGTCATATTTTAATAAGTGAGCTAACATTTTTGGGGATGTTAAATCGTTGATCGCAACAACTTCGTAACCCTCAGCTCCAAACATCTGTCTGAATGCAAGACGTCCGATACGTCCAAATCCGTTAATTGCAACTTTTACTGCCATGATAAATTCCTCCTAATTGATTGTAAATAATGTTCATTTCTTAAACGGGATTGTTAAAGAAACGTCAACCTAGGGTTTATTGTACATAATTCTGTGCAAAAATTCAAGCCTTATTTTCAAAAAAATATTCCTCTGGACGATTTTGTGCTATAATGTACAAAAACATGCAATAAATCAAATTTTTTTATACAAGGAGACAAAATTATGAGCAATCAAATCAAGGCTGACTTCCATCTGCATTCTGATTTTTCCGGTGACAGCACTTCTCCGATGGAGTTTATGATACAACAGGGCATCGCAAACGGACTGGAATTCATGTGCATGACGGAACATATGGACAAAGATTATCCGTCCGAAGCCGACGCCGATTTCAATCTGGATACTGACCGCTACTTCGCCAGATATCAGCAGCTTCAAAGTCAATATGCTTCTGAGATTGACCTGCGCTTCGGTGTGGAGCTGGGACTTCAGCCGCATCTTGCCGATTTTCACAGCGAATATGTCAAAACGTACCCATTTGATTTCATCATCGGCTCCTCGCATACCGTGTGTGGAAAGGATCCTTACTACCCTTCTTTTTACGAGGGACGCACAGAAGATGAAGCGTATCTGAATTATTTCCAGTCCATTCTGGAAAATCTTTGTACCAGGCCAAATATCGATGTATACGGTCACATTGATTATGTCGTCCGTTACGGTCCCAATCAAAACAAATACTATTCCTACCAAAAATTCTCCGACATTCTCGATGAGATACTCGTCACTTTGATTGACCAGGGAATCGGAATTGAGTGCAACACGGGCGGAATCAAATACGGACTTGGTCATCCCAATCCCTGTGAAGAAATTTTGACCCGTTATCACGAACTGGGCGGCGAAATTCTAACCATCGGCTCGGACGCACACAAACCGGAACATATCGGCTACGCCTTTGATCAAATCCCTGATCTTTTAAAATCCTGCGGTTTTTCGTATTACACAGTCTTCAAAAACAGAGAGCCCAAATTTATCCGGCTGTAACCAAACAGGCTGCTCATCTTTGATGCAGCAGCCTGTGATCTCAAATCTTTCTTCTCTTTTCTGTCCAGATTTCTCTGGCCTTTTCCAGCACATATGTAATGCCGTCGATAATCATCGGTGACAATGCCATCAGCACAAACACCTGAACAATCAGCCCAAATTCCAGAGCCTGAAACTCCAAAATTTCCTGAAAACATAAGGCTGCACCAAAAAACAGAACCTGCATCCCTCCAATCACAATACTGCGATACAGATTCATCGGCGAATATACTTTCTTCAGTGCGGTCATATAACTCCATCCGGTAACCAGCACACACGCCGTAGACAGCATCGTCGTAGAATCATAGACATGCTGACAGACCTGCATAATCGTAAATACACAGAAGGTAATCGTGATTGCAGTCGGAAATGCATTCATAAATACATGACGCAAAAAGGTATTGTCAATCTTCTCATAATTGGATTCCTGATTCAAAAGAAACGTCGGAATTCCCACTGCACATGCACTGATCAGAGACATCTGTATCGGTTCAAACGGATAAGCAACACCAAAAAAGACGGTCAGAATCGATAAACTGACCGAAAAAATTGTTTTTATCAAAAACATAGACGCTGCCATGCGAATGTTATTGACGACTCGCCGTCCCTCATTCACAATCTGAGGCATAACAGCAAAATTCGACTCCAGAAGCACCACGTTGGCAATATTTTTTGCCGCATCACTTCCGGACGCCATCGCCACACTGCAATCAGACTCCTTCAACGCAAGCACATCGTTAACCCCATCACCGGTCATGGCAACCGTATGTCCCTGTTTTTTCAACGCCTGCACCATCATCCGTTTCTGCTGCGGTGTCACGCGCCCAAATACGCTGTACATTGCGACTGCCTCTTCAATCTGTTCCATCGTCTCAAGCGTTGTCGCATCCACATACTGATCCGCATGTTTCAGCCCGGCGCGCCGCGCAATCGCTGCAACCGTCACCGGATCATCACCGGAAATCACCTTCAGGTCTACCCCCTGGCTTTCAAAATATGCCAGTGTATCCGGTGCTTCCTGGCGAATCACATCGGTAATCAGAATCAGCGCACAGGGAACCAGATCCTGTGGAAGTTCATTTTCCTGACTCATAGCCGCACTGTGTGCCAGAACAAGCACACGCAGTCCCTCGGACGCTGCACGGCTGCAGCGTTCTTTCAGTTCTTCCTGTCCCTGTGGAAACAAAAACTGTACCGCACCGACAAGAAACGTGCCCTGCTCTTCAAACACGGCACCGCTGTATTTTCTGTCCGATGAAAACGGAATCGCATGATTCAGTTGAAAGCTTTTATCCGCCTTAAAATGTTTTTTCATTGCATCAAAAGTAGCATTGTCATCCTGGAGCACAGCCATCAGATTTCCCATGGCTTTCTCTGTCGACAAACCGTCTTCCAGAGCACCAAGATCGTCTACCCGCTCCACGCACATAGTTCCTTCGGTGATTGTTCCCGTCTTATCCAGACAAAGCACATCCACTCTGGCCAGTGTTTCAATGCAGTATAACTCCTGCACCAACGTTTTTCTCTGAGCCAGACGGATGGATCCGAGCGTAAGAGCCACACTGGTCAGCAAAATCAACCCTTCCGGAATCATGCCAAGCATACCTGCCACCGTGCTGACAACAGAATCGCGGAATGTATCATGAACCAGAAAATATTGTTTTACAAACAGAGCAATCCCCAGCGGCACAATAATAATACTGATCACTTTTAAGATTTTATTCAAAGCATTGCGAAGTTCCGAATTGTGTCTTTTAAATTCTTTGGCTTCTCTTGTAATTTTGGCAGCATAGTTATCCTTCCCTACATGCACCACCTGACAGTACGCCTGTCCGGAAGTAACAACGCTACCGGAAAACAGCTGTGCTTCTTCTTTTTTCACCAGAGTATCTGATTCTCCTGTCAATAAAGACTCATTGACCTCCAGTGTCCCCTTTAGAACAACTGCATCTGCCGGAATCTGGTCTCCTGCTTTGAGAAAGATCAAATCTCCCAGAACCAGTTCATCTGTCGGGATACTCATCTGCTGGCTGTCACGTATGACTCTGGCCTTACTGGCTGTCAAAATAGCCAGGCTGTCAAGAATTTTCTTGGCACGCAGTTCCTGAATCACGCCAATGACCGTGTTAATTACAATCACCGTAACAAACATGGCATTTTTGTAAGAACCGGCCACCAGTACCAGCACAAGAAGTACCACATTGATAAAGTTAAAAAAAGTAAGTGTGTTTTCTAAAATAATCTGTTTTACAGTACGGGTGTTGGGATTCTCATTTTCATTCACCCTCCCGGCCCGTATCTGTTCTTCTACCTGCTGCTGCGTAAGACCTGCCATTCATCACTACTCCTTTTTCTTTTGGCATTTCTAAATAGCTCCTGTAATGGTTCCTCCGCCCACAACATAATCTCCATCATAAAATACAACTGCCTGTCCGGGAGTCACTGCACGCACCGGCTCCAGGAACGAACAGACAATCTCGTCCTCACCCGTTCGAGTCAACATACATGGCGCACCCGCATGATTGTAGCGAATCTTCGCCTGCACCTCCATAGACGTGCCAATGTCTTCCACAGACATAAAATTCAGCTGATTGCAGCGAAGTTTTGAGGCAAACACATCTGCATTATCACCAATCACCACCTCATTGGTATCAGGACGTATCTGTGTGACAAAGCATCGTTTTCCCCGGGCAAGATTCAAGCCCCTGCGCTGTCCGATGGTATAATGTGTAATTCCCTTGTGGCGACCCAGAATATTCCCTTCCTGATCCACAAAATTCCCCTCCGGAATCACTGCATCTGTATTTTTCTCAATGAATCCTGCATAATCCTGATCCGGAACAAAACAGATTTCCTGACTGTCAGGCTTGTTTGCCACCGGAATATGGTTTTCCAGAGCAATGGCACGAATCTGGTCTTTCGTATAATCACCAACCGGCATCAGCGTGTGTGCCAGCTGTTCCTGCGTCAGATTGTAAAGTGCATAAGTCTGGTCTTTTCCCGCAGTCACTGATTTTCTGAGAGCGTATCTGCCGTTTTGCAGTTTTTCAATTCTCGCATAATGACCTGTCGCGATATAATCAGCGCCAATCGCCATACTGCGTCTTAACAACGATTCCCATTTTACATAGCGATTGCAGGCAATGCAGGGATTGGGAGTTCTTCCGCGAAGATACTCTTTCACAAAGTAATCCATCACGTGCTCCTTAAATTCCTGTTTAAAATTCATAACATAATAGGGAATGCCAAGAGTCTCTGCCACTCTTCTGGCGTCATCCACTGCACTGAGTCCGCAGCAGCCGCCCTGTTCTTCTACTTTAAAATTTTCTTCATCCTGCCAAATCTGCATGGTCACCCCGATCACATCATAGCCCTGCTCTTTCAGAAGCCATGCTGCCACTGAGGAATCCACGCCTCCCGACATTCCTACTACTACTTTGGGTTTCATTAATATTCTTCCTCTTCTTCACCCTCACTGATATCGTTCTTCGGTTTTTCCAGCCCTTCGATGGTTATATTGTGAGTCTGTGCATAATCCCATAAAGCTGCGTGAATCGCCTCTTCTGCCAGCAAAGAACAGTGTACTTTTACAGGAGGAAGTCCGTCAAGAGCCTCCATAACCGCCTTATTGGTTACCTGCATCGCTTCCTGAATCGTCTTTCCTTTTACCATCTCTGTCGCCATGCTGCTGGTTGCTACTGCAGCACCACAACCAAATGTTTTGAATTTACAATCCTGAATCACCTGATTCTCATCAATATCCAGGTAAATTCTCATAATATCACCGCATTTTGCGTTTCCTACTGTTCCTACACCGCTGGCATTCTCGATTTCACCAACATTTCTTGGATTCTGAAAATGGTCCATTACTTTATCACTATACATCTTTTTTCCTCCGTTTAAAACTTATTTTTCCAGATTTTAGTTATTTTTCTGTTTTTTTACAAAATCTTCATAAAGTGGAGACATATTTCTTAAATGCTCTACAATTTTTTTGATGCGCTCCACCACAAAATCAACTTCTTCTTTCGTTGTCTCTTCACTGAGAGTCAGACGCAAAGAGCCATGTGCAATCTCATGAGGAAGTCCAATTGCCAGAAGAACATGGGACGGATCCAGAGAACCCGACGTGCACGCAGAACCGCTTGATGCACAAATTCCATCCATATCCAGCATAATCAAAAGAGACTCGCCCTCAATGAATTGAAAACTGATGTTGACATTGTTTGGAAGGCGTTTTACCGGATCGCCATTGAGACGGGTATACGGAATTTCCGTCGTGATTCTGTTAATCAGATAATCTCTCAGTTCAACCTCCCGTGCTGTTCTCTCAGCCATTGTTCTTGCCGCTCTCTGTGCAGCCACTCCATATCCGACGATTCCCGGAACATTCTCCGTACCCGCACGGCGTTTTCTCTCCTGCGCACCGCCGTGAACGAAAGAACGAATCTTTACGCCTTTGCGAATATAGAGGAAGCCGATTCCCTTCGGTCCATTGATTTTATGGCCGCTGGAGCTTAACATATCAATGTTGTACTCATCCACATTGATCGGCACTTGTCCAAAGGCCTGTACTGCATCTGTGTGGAACAAAATGCCATGTTCTCTGGCAATCTGTCCAATTTCTTTGATCGGCTGAATCGTTCCAATCTCATTGTTTGCAAACATCACAGAAATCAGAATCGTCTGCGGTGTGATTTCTTTTTGCAGCTGTTCAAGATCTACCACTCCGTTCTCATCTACATCCAAGTACGTAATTTTTGCTCCGCGTTCTTTCTCCAGATACTCACAAGTGTGCAAAATCGCATGATGCTCGATTTTTGTCGTGATGATGTGGTTTCCTTTGTCTTTATACGCTTCAAAAGCTGCTTTTAACGCCCAGTTGTCCGCCTCACTTCCGCCTGCCGTGAAATAAATCTCATTTGCTTTTGCACCAAGTACATCGGCAATCTTTTCTCTTCCTTCTGTAATTGCCTTTTTGCTTGCGCCTGCCAGCTCGTAAATGCTGGATGGATTTCCATAGTATTCACTGAAATACGGAAGCATGGCCTCTACAACTTCCGGTGCCGTTTTTGTCGTAGCCGCATTATCTAAATATATCATTTTTTTCATTTCTTTTACACTCCTATTTTTTACTTTTTTCACTGCAGCATCCCAGTTTTTGAGAACTGCCTTTTTCCAGAACCAGTTTTTTGCTTTCTTCAACCAGTTCTTCCAGCATCATCGTATCTACCGTATGCGCAATACTGTCATTTATTTTTTTCCATACAAAACGTGTGACGCAAAGATCTGCACCCTCGCAGGAAGGTTCCGGATCATTTCCGGCGCAAGTCACAGCATTCAGATCGCCCTCCAGCGCTCTTAACACGTCTCCCACTGAAATCTCACTGGCCGGTAGTGCCAGACGATATCCTCCGCATGCGCCCCTGGAGCTTGTCACAAGCCCTGCTTTTTTCATTTTAGCCATCAGCTGCTCCAGATAATTATCCGAAATACCCTGTCTTTTTGCAATGCTCTGTATAGAGACGGCTCCATCCTGACTATGTACAGCCAGATCGATCAATGCCCGAAGCCCATATCTTCCCCTCGTAGACAGTTTCATAGTCGCCAAAGCCTCCTTCTCAAGTTTCCAATTCCTAGTTTTTTACTCGGATTTAGAAATAATGTACCACTCCTATTCTGTTCTGTCAAGAGTATTTGCAGAATATATTAAACAAAACACAATTTTGGGAGTATCTTTATGGAACATCAACATCCTGTCCTCTGGGGCACAATCATTTTAACCGCCTCAGGCATTGCCAGCCGATGTATGGGATTCTTCTATAGAATATTCCTCTCTCACACAATTGGTGCAGAAGGAATCGGAATCTATCAGCTTATTTTTCCAGTCTATACGTTCTGCTTTGCTCTCTGCGTATTTGGCATTCAGACAGCCATCTCCCGTCTTATGGCTTCCGCTCTGGCAAAAAACCAGGAATCACACGCAGACTGCATTTTTCTTATCGGAACGTTTATGGCACTGGCCTTGTCTTTCTGCGCCGGCATCACAGTCCACACGTTTGCCGACTGGATTGGCACTGTGTTTCTTCAGGAGACACGCACGATTCCACTTTTGAAATTACTTTCTTTTTCCATTCCGTTCGGCGTCTTTCACTCCTGCACAAGCGCTTATTATTATGCCCGCAAAAAAGCAGAAATACCCGCGTTTCTTCAGCTTTTGGAACAGGCAGTCCGCATTGTCTCTTCCTTTCTCGTCTACTATATTCTCCTGTCCAGACAAACAGAGCCCTCGGCATGGATTGCAGCAGCAGGAGTTCTGGCAGGGGAAATCACATCTGCCGCAGTCTGTCTGATGCTTCTTTCCTTGCGAAAATTGCATCCTTCTGCTTCGGTTTCTTTTTTTCAGACCGGCAGAGATATTTTTTTACTTTCCCTTCCACTGACCTGCAACCGCGTGCTTCTTACTCTGCTGACCAGCATGGAAAATATCCTGATTCCCATCCGCCTGCGCCTGTTTGGTCTTACCGGCACCCAGGCTCTGAGTCTGTTTGGAATTCTCACAGGCATGGCGATGCCTCTTTTGTTTTTTCCATCTGCAATCACAAACTCCATGTCTGTCATGCTGCTTCCGTCTGTCGCACAAAAACAGGCTCTCGGTGAAAACAAAAACATCGCCAGCACGATCAAAATGACGGTGAAAAGCTGTCTTCTCCTTGGCATCTTTTGTTTTGTGCTGTTCTTTTGTTTTGGACGCTATCTTGGAGTATTCCTGTTTCAAAACGAAACTGCCGGAGCTTTTCTCCGTACGTTTTCCTTTATCTGTCCCTTTTTTTATCTAAATCATACGCTGATGAGCATTCTCAACGGACTCGGAAAAACACTGCGCTCTTTTCTTCACAACCTACTGGCAGTTCTGATCCGGATCGGCTTCACCTTTTTCTTCATTCCTCTTTACGGGATCAAAGGCTATCTCTGGGGAATTCTCCTTGGCGAACTGCTGACTACGCTCCTGAATCTTGTGGCTCTTCGTCCAACTGCAATCCACCAATAAAAAAGAGGACTTTCCTTCCCACAACAAGCTATGAGGTTTTCACCATTGTTTTATAACCATTATGTAAAATGTATCTGATAAAATACAAAAGATTTTTCTGTCGACTTTTCAGAAAAAATATAGTACAATATCCAAATATCCATATATATTTACCAAAGTACGAAGGAGAAAAACAATCATGGGATTTGAATTTATCAAAAAACTGCCGACACCGGCCGAAATTAAAACCCAGTATCCCGTCTCTGATGAAATTTTAAAAATAAAGGAACAACGTGATGCTGAAATCAAAGATGTCTTTACAGGAAAATCTGACAAATTCCTGGCAATCATCGGTCCATGTTCTGCTGACAACGAAGATTCTGTTTTGGATTATCTGGAAAGACTCGCAAAAGTGCAGGAAGAAATCAAAGACAAGGTTTTAATCATTCCACGCGTATATACCAACAAACCACGTACAACAGGCCAGGGGTACAAAGGTATGGTGCACCAGCCGGATCCTGAGAAAAAGCCAGATATGCTGGCAGGAATTATCGCAATCCGAAAGATGCACATTCACGCAATTGAAGCGAGTGGCATGACATGTGCGGATGAAATGCTTTATCCGGAAAATTATCGTTACTTATCCGACCTTTTATCCTACGTTGCCATCGGTGCACGTTCTGTAGAAGATCAGCAGCATCGTCTGACCGCCAGCGGTATGGATATTCCGGCCGGAATGAAAAATCCTACCAGCGGTGACTTCAGCGTGATGCTTAACTCCGTAATCGCAGCTCAGGGAAACCATGACTTTATTTATCGCGGATGGGAAGTACAGACAAGCGGAAATCCGCTGACCCATACCATCCTCCGCGGTGCTGTAAACAAACACGGAGAAGCAATTCCAAATTACCATTACGAAGATATCCAGCTTCTCATGGAAAAATACGCTGAGAAAGATCTGCAAAATCCTGCAACAATCGTGGATGCAAACCACTCCAATTCCAATAAGCAGTATAAACAGCAGATTCGAATCACAAAAGAAGTTCTGCACAGCCGCAGAGTAGATCCTGCCATCCATGACTTTGTCAAAGGTGTCATGATCGAAAGCTATATCGAAGAAGGCAACCAGAAAATCTGCCCGAATCATATCTACGGAAAATCCATTACAGACCCATGCCTTGGCTGGGAGGATTCCGAACGACTTCTTAAAACAATTGCAGAAGAATGCTAAAATGATAGCGATACAGAATTTGCATCACAAATTCTGTATCGCTTTTTTAATGTCTTGGATGCGCATTCATATACACATCTCTTATTTTGTTCACATTCAGATTCAGATACATCTGCGTCGTGGAGACATCTGAATGTCCGAGCATTTCCTGCACGCTCTTCACATCTGCACCGTTTTGAATCAGATGTGCAGCAAAGGAATGACGCAGCGTATGCGGTGTAATATCCCTCGTAATTCCAGCCTGTCTGGCATAGGTTTTGAGAACCTTCCAAAACCCCTGCCTGCTCATCGGTCTGCCGGAACAATTTGTAAACAATTCTTCTACCTGCCGTTCTCTCACAAAAGATTCTCTGGCTTTACTCAGATATTCCTGCAGAGCATCCTGGCAGATTCTTCCAAAAGGAATGATGCGTTCCCGTTCACCGTCACAGCAAGTAACGTAACCAAGACTCAAATTCACATCCTCTGCCCTCAAACGAATCAGCTCACTGACTCTCATTCCAGTCGCATACAGAAGCTCGATCATGGCTCTGTCACGCATCCCCTTTGCCGTGTGAACATCAGGCTGTTGAAGCAGAACTTCCACTTCTTCAACAGAAAGAATCTCCGGCATTTTTTTCTCGATCTTAGGTGCCTTCAAATGTTCCGAGGGATCTTCATCAATCACACGATTCTTATACAGAAACCGAAAAAACGCTCTGACTGAAGCAACATTTCTGGAAATTGAGGCCGGTGCCAATCTGGAATTTTCCAAATACAGAACATAAGAATTCAGAAGCAGCGGACTGACCTGGTCTTCTCGCTCTACTCCCTGCTGTGTCAGAAACTCTTCCATTTTTTTCAAATCCCGTTTATAAGAGACCTCCGTATTCTGAGAAGTCTTTTTTTCTCTATGTAAATAATCAATAAATTCCTGAATCGCTATCTTCATGTATTTTACGTCCTGTTCTGTATATTTTTTTGAACAATTTGCTTTCCAATACTCGTATTATACGCAGAAATCGACATAAAATCAAACACGTTTTTTTCCAAAAATCAACCGTTTTTTTCAATCTTTACAGACAGCAACAAGTTCTTGTACACGATGCAATCTCATCCTACCATATGTGGTGAAAAAGAGATTAAAAAAATTTTAAATACTTTAAAAGGAACTTCAAAAGCATCGGATTCACATAACTTTCAAGAGCCATAGCTGCTATAGATATCGCCCAAAAAATCCCCACTGTCACCAGATAATCTCTGTACTCTTTCGCAGTAATATGCTTTCTTTTCCAGCAATTCAAAGACATCGAAAAGCAGGCTCCAAAAAAAAGCAGAAACACTGGTATATAAAACAGATACTGCGGAAGCAAAAGCCCAAGTCCAAGCAAAAATCCGCGAACTCCACCGAGTTTTAACATAGCAGACAAAATCGCCCCGATAAATCCTCCCAAAACGGCTGCTCCCACAATCCCTTCCGCCACTCCAAACACAGACACACCCAAAAAAGCCATCAGCAAAAGCAGGCTTCCTTTCTTTTCAAGGAGGTACAAAAACAGACCGCGGCTGTCAACAGAATCAGACAGGCACCGCTCCAGAAGCATCAGATCAGACAGGCCATTGATTTTCCACGCTGTCTTTTCAAACAGATTCGGCAGGACTGCTCCCACCAAAAGCCCTGCCACGAATGCAAGCAATACTGGCTGTATCTTTTTCATTGCATCACCCTTATCAGTTTATGGAACGGTCAAAAAGATTATTCCTGTGTTCCGTCTTTTGTCCGATACTGCGTCGGCGTCACGTGAAAAACTTTTTTAAATGCTTTGGAAAAATAAAGGTTATTTTCAAACCCGACCGAATGTGAAATCGCTGTCACTGATAAATCTGTTTCCTTTAACAGCTGACATGCCTGTCTAAGACGGCAGTTTGTGAGATATTCCTTTGGTGATGTTCCAAGATTTTTCTGAAAAAGCCGAAACAGGTGGCTTCTGCTCACGCCGGTGTAAGCAGCAATTTCCTCCACCGTAATCGGATAGGAATAGCGCTCCGAAACATACTGCACGGCCTTTTCCACATAAGCCATCTGGTGATTTTTCTGTTCCTGTGCGCAATGCGACTCCTCCATGAGCATAGCAAGCAAGGTATATAACGCCCCTGTCATTGCCACAATATTTTCAAATGAATTTCCCTTTGCTTTATAGATATTCATAATCCTCTTTTCGATTTTCCGGCTGATCGCCGCCTGTTCCAGAATCGGTTTCTCACGGCTAAAATCCGTATTTCTCAGAATGGAAACGGCATCGTTTCCTGCAAATCCCACCCAGGCATACTCCCAGGGCTGATTCTGATCTGCCCAGTAGCGGATCTCTGTTCCGGGATAAACAAGAAAGCTGTCTCCCGCCTTCAGCTCATAAATACGGCCATGCACCGCGTAATATCCGCAGCCGCAAATAACATGATGAATCAGATAATGATCCCGAATTCCAGGTCCCCACTGATAATTAGGCTCACATTTCTGATATCCCACATTATACACACACAGCGAACTGAGCAATTTTTCCTGCACTTTATAAGAATATTTATATGTCTCCTGTTTCATTTTTTTCACCTCTTTTTTGATTATAAACTCTGTTTTTTCTTTATGCAACATTTTTACATATACATGCACGTATTTTTTATTGTTTTTGCTAAGGATTTCAGGCATACTATAATCACAGAAAACAATACGGCAAGAACAAAAAAAAACAACAGAAAGGTGATAATACAATGATGAAAAATGAAACTCTTTCCAAATTCAAAGAGCTGTTCGGAGAGGACGGCGACATCCGCTGCTACTTTTCTCCGGGGCGTGTAAACCTGATTGGCGAACACACCGACTATAATGGAGGTCACGTATTTCCATGTGCCCTGACCCTTGGAACTTATGGCGTTGCAAGAAAACGCCAGGATCGCACCATCCGCTTCTTCTCCCAGAATTTCCCAAAAGCCGGTGTGATTGAAACCAGCCTCGACGATCTGGCATACAACAAAGAGGCCGGTTGGACAAACTATCCAAAAGGCGTGGCATGGGCCTTCTCTGAAAAGGGGCAGCCAATTGACAGCGGATTCGACCTTGTCATCAACGGCAACATTCCAAACGGTTCCGGACTTTCCTCCTCTGCTTCTCTGGAGGTACTGATGGGAATCATCCTCAATGACCTGTTTGAGAAAGACTTTTCCATGATTGATCTGGCATGCATCGGACAGTTCTCCGAGAACAATTTCAACGGTATGAACTGCGGTATCATGGATCAGTTTGCCGTAGCCATGGGCAAAAAAGACTGTGCAATTTTCCTTGACACCAGTGATCTGAGCTATGAATACGCATCGGTAAAACTTCCGGATGCAAAAATTGTCATCACGAACAGCAAGGTAAAACACAGTCTGGTTGATTCTGCTTACAATCAAAGAAGAAGTGAATGCGAAACTGCACTCAAAGAACTTCAGTCTGTCGTTTCCATTCAGGGACTTGGCGATTTAACAGAAGAAGAATTTGAAGCACATAAAGATGCCATCAAAGATCCGATACGCCAACTTCGTGCAAAACACGCCGTATACGAAAATCAGCGTACCATCAAGGCAGTTGCAGCCCTCAAATCCAACGATATTGAAACATTTGGACAGTTGATGAATGCTTCTCATGTTTCCCTGCGCGACGATTATGAAGTTTCCTGTGAGGAAATTGATGTACTGGTTGATCTGGCATGGAACGTACCGGGAGTCATTGGTTCCCGTATCACCGGAGGCGGATTCGGCGGCTGTACCGTAAGCATCGTAAAAAATGACTCTATCGATTCCTTTATCGAGACAGTCGGTGAAGGTTACAAACAGCAAACTGGACACGAAGCAGAATTCTATGTGGTAGAAATCGGAGACGGCGCATCCAAACTTGCATAAAAATTATCGAAACTTGTATAAAAATCCAAACAAAAAGAAAAAGGAGTATGTTATTATGAAAATTTTAGTGTTAGGAGGAGCCGGATATATTGGTTCCCACACCGTGTATGAATTAATTGATGCTGGAGAAGAGGTTGTTATCGCAGACAATCTGGAGACAGGTCACATTGAGGCCGTGCATCCAAAGGCAAAGTTCTACAAAGGAGACATCCGTGACCGTGCTTTTGTAGATTCTGTTTTTGACAATGAAAAAATTGATGCTGTCATCCATTTTGCGGCAAACTCTCTTGTCGGTGAGAGTATGGTAAATCCATTAAAATACTATGACAACAACCTGTGCGGCACAAAAGTACTTCTGGAATCTATGGTTGCCCACAATATTGATAAAATCGTATTTTCTTCTACGGCTGCTACTTACGGAGAACCTGAGCGTATCCCGATCATGGAGGGCGACCGCACAGAACCAACGAACACCTATGGAGAGACAAAGCTGTCCATGGAAAAAATGTTTAAGTGGACCGGAAAAGCTCATGGACTTCGCTATGTATCCCTGCGTTACTTCAACGCCTGCGGTGCTCACGTAAGCGGTCAGATCGGCGAAGCACACAAACCGGAGACGCACCTGATTCCGCTGATTCTTCAGGTTCCGCTCAAACAGAGAGAGCACATCAGCATTTTTGGCGATGATTACGATACAAAAGACGGCACATGCATCCGTGATTACATTCACGTAACCGACCTTGCACAGGCACACATCCTGGCAGTAAAATATCTGATGGCCGGAAACGAGAGCAATATCTTCAATCTTGGCAATGGCGTCGGCTTTACGGTGAAAGAAGTTATCGAGACAGCACGTAAAGTCACAGGCGACCCAATCAAAGCAGAGATTGAGCCTCGACGCGCAGGAGATCCGGCACAGCTGATCGCATCCAGTGAGAAAGCCCGTACCATCCTCGGATGGAAACCAGAGCACGCAGATCTGGAAGAAATCATCGCAACTGCATGGAAATGGCACAGCACACATCCAAACGGCTACGCAAAATAATTAGGAGGAATTTATGTTATCAGAAAGTATTGCAAAACTGGTACAGTACGGCATTGAGTGCGGTCTCACACCGGAGTGTGAGCGTACATACACCACCAATCTTCTGCTTGAGGCATTTGGCGAAGACGAATACAACGCCCCCGCCGAAGAATTTCACAATGTTGATCTGGAATCTACTTTAAAAGAACTGCTCGACGAGGCATGCAGCCGCGGCATCATCGAAGACAGCATTGTATACCGCGATTTATTTGACACAAAACTGATGAATTGCCTGATGCCAAGACCGGGTCAGGTACAGAAAGAGTTTGCCGAAAAATATGAGCAGAGCCCACAGGCTGCCACCGATTATTTCTACAAACTCAGCCAGGACAGCGACTATATCCGCCGTTACCGCGTGTGCAAAGACAGACGCTGGACCGTCGAGAGCGACTATGGCACAATTGACATCACCATCAATCTCTCCAAACCAGAGAAAGACCCAAAAGCCATCGCCGCTGCAAAAAATGCAAAGGCAAGTAGCTATCCGAAATGTCTGCTCTGTATGGAGAATGAAGGTTATGCAGGACGCGTCAATCATCCGGCTCGCGAAAACCACCGCATCATTCCTGTCACAATCAACAACAGCAACTGGGGATTCCAGTATTCTCCATACGTTTACTACAACGAGCACTGCATCGTTTTCAACGGACAGCATGTTCCAATGAAAATCGACGAAGCTGCATTCCGCAAGCTCTTTGATTTTGTAAAACAGTTCCCACATTATTTCCTGGGTTCCAATGCCGATCTGCCAATCGTGGGAGGCTCCATCTTAAGCCACGACCATTTCCAGGGCGGACATTATACATTCGCCATGGCAAAAGCACCAATAGAGATATCTGTAACCATTCCTGGCTATGAAGATGTGGAATGCGGCATTGTCAAATGGCCACTCTCTGTCCTGCGCATTCGCCACAAAGACGAGCAGAGACTGATTGCTCTTGCCACTCACGTCCTAAACGTATGGAGAGGCTACACAGACGAAGATGCCTTTATTTTCGCTGAAACAGACGGGGAACCGCACAATACAATCACACCGATTGCCAGAAAATGCAACGATGTATACGAACTGGACCTGACACTGCGCAACAATATCACAACCAAAGAACATCCTCTTGGTGTTTACCATCCACATGCAGAGTATCACAATATCAAAAAGGAAAACATCGGTCTGATCGAAGTTATGGGACTTGCAGTCCTTCCTGCCAGATTAAAAGAGGAAATGGAGCTTCTTGGCGAATATCTCGTGGAAGGTAAAGATATCGCTTCAAATGAAGTCATCGCAAAGCATGCTGACTGGGCTGATCAGTTCAAACATAAATATGATTTATTCACAACAGAAAACGTAACAGGCATTCTTCAGGACGAAATTGGTCAGACATTCGTAAAAGTTCTTGAAGATGCCGGTGTTTATAAGTGTACACCAGAGGGACGGGAAGCCTTTTTGAAATTTATAAATTCCTTATAATTTTGTAATAAGAATTCTTTAATAAATTTTATTTTTTCTTTAGAACAAAGTCACACTCTGTACACAATCGATTGTTATACTAGTCTCATAAACAACAAGGGGTCAGCAATCATTGAGCGCTCGGTTGCTGGTTCCGCTAAATAAGACACTTAGACTTTTATATAGATTGATTCTCCCCCTCTTTTACACTTTTCATTTTCAAGACAAGAAGAAAGCGGCTATGGATACCTTCCAGGCCGCTTTTTTCTGTCCTTGTAATCCATTTCGAAATCAGTTATAATTCTGTATAAAAATACATGCAAAGGAAGGTGCACGACATGACAATCAAAGAACAGGCGGCACAGATCAAGCTGGACAGCACAAAAATGTCTGCCACAACTTTAAAAGAGCGCAATCAGGCTTTAGCCGCTATCGTAAAAGCACTGTTGGACAACAAAGATGCCATTCTCCAGGCAAACTTGCAGGATCTGGAAGTCGCACAGAAGGAAAATGTGGCAGCTCCTCTAATCAAACGATTAAAATTTGATGAACATAAACTGGAGGATGTAACAAAGGGAATTCAGGATCTGATTTCTCTGCCCGATCCTCTTTCCAAGGTACAATTAAAAAGAGAATTAGACTCCGATCTTCTGATGGTACGTGAGACATGCCCAATCGGTGTCATCGGTGTGATTTTTGAAGCCCGTCCGGACGCCCTTGTACAGATCGCAACTTTATGTTTAAAGAGTGGAAACTGCGCCATCTTAAAAGGCGGAAGCGAGGCCATGAACACAAACAGAAAATTATTCGAGGTGATTTACAATGCAGCCGTAGAATCCGATCTTCCGCGTAACTGTCTGTTCCTCGTTGAGGCACGCAGCCAAATTGATGAGCTGCTCTCCTGCCACGAATCTGTTGACCTTCTGATTCCAAGAGGCTCCAACGCTTTCGTACAGTATATTATGAACAACAGTAAGATTCCTGTGATGGGACACGCAGACGGTATCTGCCATATCTATGTCGATAAAGATGCCGATATCGACAAGGCGATCAAAGTCATCATTGATTCCAAGACACAGTATACAGCCGTATGCAACGCAACAGAAACACTACTGGTACATAAAGATATTTCTGCAGCCCTGCTTCCAAAATTGAACGAAGCCTTCAAACAGAAAAACGTGGAAGTACGCGGAACTGCTGACATTCAGGAAATCATCGACTGTAAAGAAGCCGTAGAAAAAGATTTCCGCACCGAATATCTTGATTTGATTATCTCCATCAAGACCGTCAGCAATATGGAGGCTGCTATTGAGCACATCAACAAATACGGTTCTCACCACACAGACTGCATCCTTACCGAAAATGCAGAAGCTGCGGAAACCTTTATGAAATATGTCGATTCCGCCGGTGTCTACCAGAACTGTTCTACCCGCTTCGCAGACGGCTACCGCTACGGCTTCGGCGCAGAAGTCGGCATCAGCACCGGAAAGCTGCATGCAC
Source organism: Lachnospiraceae bacterium (assembly GCA_022787145.1). GTDB lineage: Bacteria > Bacillota > Clostridia > Lachnospirales > Lachnospiraceae > JALFVM01. The sequence continues at coordinate 22,203 of JALFVM010000212.1, forward strand.
GCGGACCAGTCGGTCTGGAAGGGCTTTGTACCTACAAATACAAAATGTACGGCAATGGCAACATCGTTGCTGATTATGCCGAGGGACGCAAACAGTTCCACTTTAAAGATCTGGACGTATAAAATGACCGGGGGATGCTTCCCCCGGTGTTCTTTTATTTTATGATATCTTTTTAGAGATAAAATATACGGTTCTTATTTTTACGTATCAAACGGTATCCGCTTTATTTAAACGGTGTTCCGTACAGATCATACGGGGTACTCTGGTACACATAATAATTCAGCCAGTTTGTATACAGGTTATTTGCTGTCGCTCTCCAGAGCAGATCCGGCTTGTTGTTTGGATCGTTATCTTTGTAATAGTTGACTGGAATCTCAATTGGAAGACCTTTTGACAAATCTCTCTTGTACTCCGTATCGAGTGTCACTCTATCATACTCCGGATGTCCCATCACGAAAATCTGGCGTCCTTCTTTTGCCATAGCAAGAAACAGACCTGCTTCCTCAGACTCTGCGAGCACAGTCAGCTCCGGACATTTACGAATCAGTTCCATCGGTACTTCCGTATGTCTGGAATGTGGGGCAAGAAACGCATCGTCAAATCCCCGCACAAGCGGAATCTTGCGGTTCGCCACGCGATGCCAGAACAGTCCGAACATCTTTTTCTCAAGCTGCACTTTCGGAAGACCATAAAAATGGTACAGTCCGGCCTGTGCCCCCCAGCACAGAAAGATTGTAGACGTTACATTACGAACACTCCAGTCCATAATCTCCACCAATTCGTTCCAGTAATCCACTTTCTCAAATTCCATCTGCTCCACCGGAGCTCCTGTGATGATCAGTCCGTCAAATTTCTGATTTCTGACATCCTCAAACCCCTGATAGAACTTGTTCAGATGACTCATTGATGTGTTTTTGGCCTCATGCGTACTTACCTTCATGAAAGTCACATCCACCTGCAAAGGGGTGTTGGAGAGAGAACGCAAAAGCTGCAGCTCTGTCTCCTCCTTCAAAGGCATCAGATTCAAAATCAGAATCTGGATTGGACGAATATCCTGATGCATTGCACGATGCTCATCCATCACGAAGATATTCTCCTTCTCTAAAATTTCTTTTACTGGTAAATCATTTTGTATTTTAATAGGCATATGTCATTCCTCCTTATCCTTTTCTGTCTCATACATTGCCATAAATTCTTCTTCGGAAATAACCGGGATTCCCAGTTCCCGTGCCTTTTTATTTTTGGAAGAATTGGATGTTGTATCATTGTTGATCAAATAATTGGTTTTCGAGGTGACGGAACCTGTCACTTTTCCGCCTTTGGATTCAATCAGTTCCTTCACCGCCGCACGATTTGCAAAATGATGCACACTGCCGGTAATAACAAAATTCATCCCTGCAAATACCTGTGTATCCCCAACAACCACCTGCTCAATCTCCAGATGAGTCAGCAGGTGGTCCAGCATTCGCTCATGCTCCGAATCCCGAAAATATTCTGTGATGCTTTTTGCAATCACGGGACCAATTCCGTCAATTGCACTGATTTCTTCTTCCTTGGCCTTTCGAATTGTCTCCAGATTATAATCGAACGCCTTGCAGATCAGTTTTGCATTGGCGATCCCCACATTCAAAATTCCCAGGCTGTACAACACCCTCGGAAGAGTCGTCTTTCTGGATTTTTCAATACTTGCAATTAAATTATCGTACGATTTCTGTCCAAAGCCTTCCATCTGCACAATCTCCTCTTCATAACGGGACAATTCATACAGATCTCCAAAGTCTTTCAGAAAGCCGCTCGCAATAAATTTCTCCAGGGAGGCTTCCGATAATCCATCAATGTTCATGGCATCCCTGCTCACAAATAACGTAAAAGATTTGATTTTCTTGGCAGGGCATTCTTTGTTGATACAATACAAAGCCTCCACATCATTTTCCTGACGAATCACCGCCTCGCCATGACAGACCGGACATTCTTTCGGAATCTCCAGTGTTGCACTTTCCGTAAGATTGCGTGCAATCTGAGGAATAATCATATTTGCTTTATAGACCTCAATCCGATCCCCGATTCCCAGCTTCAGTTCTTTCACAATGCTGATATTGTGCACACTTGCACGGCTGACGGTCGTTCCCTCCAGTTCCACCGGCTCAAAAATCGCCACCGGATTAATCAGCCCTGTACGCGAAGCACTCCACTCTATCTCTTTTAACGTGGTCTCGCAAATTTCATCCGCCCACTTAAATGCATAGGCATTTCTTGGAAATTTCGCGGTACTTCCCAGTGATTCCCCGTAGGCAATATCATCATAAATAGCCACAAGACCATCCGACGGAAAATCGTTCTTCATTACCTGATGCGAAAAATATTCCATCGCCTCATCCAATGTCTCTCCTGTCACAATCCGATACTCCACGGTCTGAAACCCAAGAGAAGCCAGCCAGTCCATCTGCTCATGATGAGAATTCTGAAAATCAACGCCCTGGACACTGACAAGAGTAAAAGCATAAAAACGTACATTTCTTCTGGCCGTGATCTCATTATTCAGCTGACGAACAGAACCACTGCAGAGATTGCGCGGATTTTTGTATTTGGCGTCCACATCCTCAATCTCTTCATTGATTTTTTCAAAATCGGAATACGTAATAATCGCCTCGCCTCTCAAGACGAGTTCTCCCTGATAGGAAATGCGAAGTGGTAGGTTTTTAAATTTTCGAGCATTTGCAGTCACCACCTCTCCCACTGTGCCATTTCCTCTCGTAACTGCTTTGTAGAGTTGCCCATCACGGTAAGTAAGCACAATCGTCAGTCCATCCATTTTCCAGGACAGAATCGTCTTATGTTCCCCGATAAACGCCCGCAGAGCCTCACGGTCTTTTGTCTTGTCAAGAGAAAGCATCGGACGTGCATGCGCCTCTTTCGGCAGTGCATCTACCGCTTCATATCCAACCTGAACAGTTGGACTGTCAGAAAAAACGGTTCCTGTTTCTTCTTCTAATGCCTGCAGTTCATCATAGAGCGCGTCATACTCATAATTGCTCATGATTTCCCGATCTTCCTGATAATAAGCTCTTCCTGCCCGATTTAAAATCTCCACTAATTCTTTCATTCTGTCCTGTTTACTTTGCATGCTTGTCTCCTTTATAGCGCACAGTTGTATTAGAGGAATTCTGGATCATGGCAAAAAGTATTTTTTTCTCTTCTCTGGTTACTTCCCGGTAGCTTCCCACCGGCAAATCTCCAAGCACAATATTCATGACCCGTATTCGTTTCAATCTGACCACGCGATAGCCCAGATATTCACACATGCGCCGAATCTGACGATTCAGCCCCTGCGTGAGAATAATCCGGAAGCTTTTTTTGCCTGTCTGAAAAATCTCACAAGGTCTTGTTACGGTATCCAGAATCGGCACTCCCTTTGCCATCCGTTCCAGAAACTGCGGTGTAATCTCCTGATCCACCTTCACCACATATTCCTTCTCATGTGCATTTCCGCTTCGCATCATTTTATTGACAATATCCCCCTGATTGGTCATCAAGATTAACCCTTCCGAATCCTTATCCAGTCTTCCCACCGAATAAATTCGGACAGGATAGTTGATATAGTCCACAATGTTATTCTTCACAGACTTCTGGGATGTGCACTCCACGCCTCTCGGTTTATGAAAAGCCAGCAGTACATCCTGCTGCCGCTGCATGACTGCTTTTCCATTCACACACACCTTCTGCCCTTCCTCTATCTGATCGCCCAGCTTTGCCACACATCCGTCAATCGTCACTTTTCCAGCTGTGACAAGACGATCTGCCTCCCTGCGCGAACAGATTCCTGCATCACTTAAATATTTATTAATCCTCATTTTCTATCTCTCATTATTATACAAAATTTCTCCCATATTCGCAACTGCGTCACTGTTCACTCCGTTCACAGTAACCTCCGTTTACAACAACGCAGCTTCAGATACTCTGTCAAAAAAGCTGCCACACAATATCCAAATTGTGCAACAGCCTTTTCTTCCTGTGCAGATTACCTCGCTCTGCCCTGATCCCGCTACTCACTCTCCCAAGCTTTCCCGAACCCTTTATTTATTCATATACATACTCATTATAAATATAACCTGTTTGTCCATTGTAATTTACAATGATCCACAGACCATCTTCGCCAATCTTCTCCAGCGAATCTCCCTCATCAAGCACTCCGATTATTTCCGAATCACCGCCCGGAGCAGAACGGATGTTTGCATAGTCGTTGGCAGTCACCATAACCATATTACTTGTCTCCCCAGTAGCAACTGCTGCATCTGCCTGTGCAGATTCATCTGCTGAATCAGAGTCAGAATCCGTCTCGGTCTCATCTACTTCCTTACCTAAATTTTCAAGGAACTCTTTCAAGTCCGGATCACTCTTCTGGGCCTGCTGATATGCATCCTCTGTCTCGGAGATCAATTCCTGAACATCTGTATCCTGCAGAACATCCGATACATACGCTTGTATCTTGGCATCTTCCTCTGCAGTCTGAGAAATCTTGTAATCATCTCCATCTTTGACTACATACAACTGACTCAACGCAGGCACTGGCGTATCCACACCAGTACATATGTAATTATACTTGGCAAACACTACATACGTATCATCTGCCATACCCTTCTTTGTGTACACTTCAACATTGCTGTAACCATCGATATACTGAGAATTCTCAATCTTTGACTCCTCAGAAGGATCGAGGTCATCCACCAATGTTTGCAAAGTAGTGACGTCCTTCTTACCCAATGCATCGTAGTAGGAACAAATTAACGCATTTACTTCCGGATAAGCATTTTTTTCCAGTGGATCCTCAGGCGTTTCAGTAGGTGCAGGCGTAGCGGATTCGGTGCCAGCCTCCATCTGCTCTTCTTTCGCATCATCGCTGTTATTAATTACCCCTGAAACAGCTCGGATTCCAAAGAAGATTAGCAGCAGCAATATCAGAATCCCACCGATCAGCATAATATATCGGAGATTATCTGAAAGCCACTCTCTGAAATTATCCAAGTTTCTTTCCTCCTTTGATTAAGGTGACATGAAGCAATCAGGTGACACACCTGAAAACACCTGAACTTCATGCAGCACGTCTGAAGGGAATCGAACCCCCGCACATGGTACCGGAAACCACTGCTCTATCCACTGAGCTACAGACGCATTTTCAAGTATCTTCTCAAATACCCGTTTATCATAACACATCTGACAGCCGTTGTAAAGTTTTCAATAAAAACATACACTCATTAATTTTCTTTATACTTCGATACAATCTTTCTCTTTTCTGTATAAAAAGACATGATTTGATAACATTTCTGCTTTTGGAACTTGTGTTTCGTTAATTTCTTCTACAATTTCCTGTAATTCTTTTCTGGAACATTTCACCGACATGGGAACAATGATGCATTCATGAATACTGCTCGGAAGGATATAGAGATCATCCTGAAGTGTATGGCTAATTGCCCACAATACCTGTGGATAAAGAATGGCAGCCGCACCGAACAGCCTGCTTTGATTGGTGAGTACATGCATGGGAATCAGAGACGGAGCATCTGGTTCAGTACACCACAATTCCTCTCCGACCATCTCTTTTATCAGTTCTTCAATCGGCTGGAAGGATACCTGAAACAGCTGTGGGGTATTGAAAGCTGCTGTCTTTTCCAGTTCTTCCAGCGTATATCCCCATTCCTCCATCTGCGCCAGACTCACGATACAAGCTCCCAGAGAACGGTCTTTTCTGTCTTTCCAATAATAGAAAATAATTGCCATATCCAGGTATCGAATATGCGGAACACGCTCCAGCAGCTCCCTGTTGTTGTCATAATTAATCAACTGGTACAAAATCTCCTTTTCTTTTGGTTTTGTTTGAATCATAAACTCATCCTTTCTGTCTTTTTTTATTTGAAACACCCGGACAGAATCTGAGTACACAAAAAACAGACACATCCGGCAGTGTCCAAACACAATAAAATTTAAAATGGGAATTTGGAATAGAAACGAAATGAAATAAAGAATTTTAGAAAAAATAAGAAACGGACAGAGGGAACGAAAGTCCCTCTCTGCCATATTCTTTTGATTTGATACTTATGCTCTGGAAAGATACTCACCTGTACGTGTGTCAATCTTGATTTTCTCACCCTGATCGATAAACAGAGGTACCTGAACAGTAGCTCCTGTCTCAACAGTTGCAGGTTTGGAAGCACCCTGTGCTGTATCACCTTTAAATCCAGGCTCTGTCTCTGTAATTTCCAGCTCAACGAACAGAGGTGGCTCAACAGCAAATACATTGCCGTTATGAGAACATACTTTTACAGTCTCATTCTCTTTTACAAATTTCAGAGAATCGCCAACTGTATCTGTATTCAGACCAATCTGCTCAAAAGTTTCATTGTCCATGAAATAATATAACTCACCATCATTGTAAAGATACTGCATATCCTTACGCTCGATACGTGCCGCCGGGAATTTTTCAGTAGGTCTGAATGATTTTTCCAAAACTGCTCCTGTAATAATATTTTTGTATTTTGTTCGAACAAATGCAGCGCCTTTTCCTGGCTTTACATGCTGGAACTCAACAATCTGAACGATGTTTCCATCAATTTCCAATGTAACACCATTTCTAAAATCGCCTGCTGAAATCATAATATTTCCTCCTTAAATGTATACAAAATCTCATTACTAATCATTCTATAATACAAAGGCATATTTTTCAACTGTTTTTTTTGTAGTTTTCCAGTTTGCTTTCAATTTGTTTCACAAGCTCATGGAATGTAACCTCACCTGTCACAACTTTGATATCCGCAAGTTTCTCATACACCGGAGCACGTGAAGCAAGCATTTTTGTGATTTTCTCAGTCAGATTCACACCGCGAAGTGCCGGACGTTTGTTGTCTCCCGACAATCGTTCTTTCAAAGTTTCCACCGATGCTTCCAGATAGATGATAACACCAAGTTTCTTTAGATATTTGTGATTTTGTTCCTGAATCGGAAGCCCACTTCCCACAGACAGTACCGTAGGTGTCTCCACCTCCAGCATATCCTTAATTGTTTTTGTCTCCAGCGCGCGATAGAACGGCTCTCCAAACTTTGACATCAGATCTGATATGGGCATTTTCATATCATGAGCGATTTTTTTGTCAACATCAAGAAACTCCATATGAAGATCCTGAGCAAGCTTCTTTCCCACTCTTGTTTTTCCGGATCCCATAAATCCTATTACCACTATGTGATTCACAATTTTCCCCCCTGTCTTCCGTAGAAAAATAAAACAATCTTTTCCAAGTATCTTTTTAAAACGATTTGGATCTCCTCTTTTGGATGAATCGGCTGAACCAGAATATTCCGGATTCCTGTTCTTTTTGCACCGTATACATCCGTAAAAAGCTGATCACCGATAAAAATAGTATTGCTTTTATCTGTATGCATCAGTTTCATTGCTTTTTCGTAGTTTTTCACAGAAGGCTTATGTGCATCCTCAATAAAATATACCTGTACCTTTCTGTTAAATGAATCTACCCGTTCAAACTGGTTATTAGACAAAAGGCAACACGAAAAGCCGATGGCCTTTAGCCGTTTAAACAGTGCAATGGCCCGCTCATCCGCCGGTGCACCATGAGGAACCAGAGTATTGTCAATATCAAAAATCAATCCCCGGTATCCTTCTTCATACAGCTTCTCAAAATTTATCCCATAAGTAGATTCTACACATTCATCAGGAAAAAAGCAACTAAACATCTTTGACAACCTCACTTTTTTTAAAAATTGGCAGGAATGAAAGCCTGGTTTCTGCCAGAATAATAGATGCAAGCAGCAATGCGCATCCGAAAATCATACGCGGAGTCATTCTCTCTCCCAGAAAAATCGTGGAGAATAATACCCCAAATACCGATTCCAGCGATAAAAACAAAGATGCCGCATTCGGCGTGGTATATTTTTGACATACATTTTGCAAAAGAAAAGCAAGCATGGTACTCATCAGCCCAAGATAAAGCATTCCAACGATAATTCCCGGTTCCAGAGCACCTGCCGGAAATCCTCCATCCAGGACAGGTGCCAGAATCCAGGAAAAAGCGGCCGCAAATCCAAGCTGCAAAACAGTCAGAACAACCGGATCGTTGCTTTGTGTATAGCGGTCAATGTAGATCATATGAAGCGCATATCCAAAGCCACAGAAAATAGTCAGTACATCTCCGATATTCATAGTCAAATCGCCTTGCAGCGACAAAAGCCCAATTCCTGCAATTGCCATAAAAGCTGCTGTCACATGAAACGATGTCGGTCTTATTTTATTGAGAATCCAATGAAGAAACGGAACGATCACAACATAAATTGCTGTCAGAAACGCATTCTTTCCGGCAGTCGTATACTGGCAGCCAATCGTCTGAAGCAGATAGCTCAAAAACAGAAAAGCTCCAAGTATCACTCCCTGCCTGACAGTTTCTTTTTTTATGGTCATCATTTTCCGGATAAAAATCAGCCCCAGAACCACAGATGCAATCGTAAAGCGAAATGCCAGCATCCACGTCGGCGGGATCAGATCCAGTGAATTTTTTACAACGACAAAAGCAAATCCCCAGATAACCGCCGTTCCCAGCAAACCAATGTTTGCCAGAACAGCGATTTTTCTCTCTTTCGTAACCAATGAATTATTCCTCTACTTTCCACTCTCCAAAAATTTTTTCATATCCTCAAACTTTTTCTCCATCTGGTCATAACCGTGTTGATAAAAATCCATCAGTGCATCATAATCCTGCTCCGTTCTGGAAACTTCAGGGATTTCCGGTCGAATCACAAAAACCTTTCCCTCTCGTTCCCATTTTTCAATGTAACTTAATGTTTTGTTATACATACGATAACGATTCAGAATCGTACGAACCAGCTCCGGATATTTTCGGTAAACCGTCATATAAACATTTCTGCTTTTTTTCGGTGCTTTCTTTCGATAACCGAAATTTCTGGTAAGAATAAGCACATTTTTCTTATGTCCTGTCTTCAGTGAACGGATGATGGGAATAGAGTCTGCAATTCCCCCGTCCAGATACGGAATCCCATCTACCTCCACCATAGGACTTACCACCGGCATACTGCTGGATGCGCGGCAGATTTTCATCAGCCTCTCCCCGGAAGAATGTTCGTTCAAATATTCTGCCTGACCGGTGTTGCAGTTGGTTACCACCAGCTCACAGTGTATATTTGATTCAAAATACGTATCATAATCAAAAGGATAAATTTCATTCGGATATTTGTCAAAGATCATATCCATATCAAATAAACTTTTTTTCTTAATTGCGGTTTTCAGATTGATATACTTTGCATGTTCTTTGTGAATCATACATTCCTTTGTACGCCCTAATTGCCTGGATACATAATCCACGGCATTGCAGGAACCGGCAGATACCCCTGCCACATAGGAAAACTCATAATATTCCTGTTCCATCAAATAATCCAGCACACCAGCGGTAAACACACCTCTGGATGCTCCGCCTTCCAAAATCAATCCGCTGTTTTTCACTGTCATTTTGTCACCTGTCTTCTATGTTTTCTTTTTGTCCGCGCTGCTCCAACGGGCAGTACGCAACTGTTTCCTGCACATTCTTATAAGCAGGACGAATAATCTTATTCATATTAATCAGCTCTTCCATCCGATGCGCACTCCATCCGACAATACGGGCAATTGCAAACATCGGAGTATACAATTCCAGAGGAAGATCCAACATACTGTACACAAATCCACTGTAGAAATCCACATTGGCACTGACACCTTTGTAAATATGGCGTTCTCTTCCAATTACTTCAGGAGCCAGCCGTTCAATCGTATGGTACAGCTGATAATCTTTTTCTCTTCCCTTCTCTTTGGCAAGCTGTTTTACAAACCCCTTAAACACCTGTGCTCTCGGATCAGACACGGAATAAATTGCATGTCCCATACCATAAATCAGGCCGGCACAGTCAAAAGCCTCTTTGTGAAGAAGCTTCACAAGATATGCTTCAATTTCTTCCTCATCCGTAATATCATGAAGATGTTTTTTCATATCATTGATCATCTTCACAACCTTGATATTTGCACCGCCATGCTTCGGTCCTTTCAGGGAGCCGAGTGCCGCTGCAATAGTAGAATACGTATCTGTACCGGAAGAGGTCACTACATGGGTGGTAAATGTGGAATTGTTACCGCCTCCATGCTCCATATGCAGCACAAGAGCCAGATCCAGAACGGCTGCCTCAAATTTCGTATACTTTTTGTCCGGTCTCAACATTCGGAGGATATTCTCTGCGGTTGACAACTCTTTGGAAGGATGATGAATATAAAGACTTTTCCCTTTGATGTAATGGCTGTACGCCTGATAGCCATATACAGAAAGCATTGGGAAAATGCTGATGAGATTCAGGCACTGACGAAGCACATTAGGCAGAGAAATATCATCGGCATTCGTATCATACGAATACAACGTCAAAACACTTTTTGATAACGTGTTCATCATATCCTTGCTCGGTGCTTTCATAATGACATCTCTGACAAAATTCCGGGGCAGACAGCGCTGCTGTGCCAGAAGCTTTTTAAAGTTCTCCAGCTGCTGCGGCGTAGGAAGGGTTCCAAAAAGAAGAAGATACGTCGTCTCCTCAAATCCAAAACGTCCGCCCTGAATGAAGCCTGCGGTCAAATCTTCAATATTAATGCCGCGATAGAATAATTCGCCCTTGCAGGGAATCGTTTTTCCATCCTCCTCCCTGTTGGCTACAATATTGGACACTCTGGTCAGACCTGCCAGAACGCCTTTTCCATTCAGATCTCGAAGTCCTCTCTTTACATCATACTTTCCATACAAATCCAGATCAATCTGGCTGTTTGCATAACAGATTTCTGTTAACTGTTCAATCTCAGGGGTCACTTTCATGTTGAATCCTGACATAGCATCTCTCCTTTCATTCTGTTTTACAAAAGAGAGGCTCCTGCACAAATTTTGTCTCTCACAAGGCAAATAAACCCCTTATCAGAGTCATCACTTTTGTGCAATAGCCCCTCTTCTAATAGCACTACTTTCCTGATAGTCTGATTACTCATTCTTTTAAAAAAAGCTTCCTGTAATTTCAAAACTATACATCCAGTTTATCACAATTTTTTCATTTTTGCAACCGCCACCGGCATCTGCCCTTATTTCTGCCTGTAAGTGCTCAAAAAATCACGGAACTTATCCATGGCAATCTTCAGTTCCGGAACAGAAGGAAGATACACGATACGGAAGTGATCCGGCTCCATCCAGTTAAAGCCGCGTCCCCGAACAAGAAGTACTCTCTTTTCCTTCAAAAAGTCCAATACAAACTGTTCATCATCTGTGATATTAAATTTCTTCGTATCAATTTTCGGAAAAATGTAAAATGCAGCCTGCGGCTTCACCACACTGATTCCAGGAATATCTTTCAACGCTTTGTAGATGTATTCTCTTTGCTCATACACTCTTCCGCCCGGTTTGATGTAATCTTTCACACTCTGGTAACCGCCAAGGCAGGTCTGAATAATCGCCTGTGCCGGCACATTGGAGCAAAGACGCATGGAGGAAAGCATATTGATTCCCTCAATGTATCCTTTTACCTTTGATTTGTCGCCGCTTAATACCATCCAGCCCACACGGAATCCGGCAATCATATGTGACTTCGATAATCCGCTAAACGTCACACAAAACAGATCCGGTGCCAGAGATGCAATTGAAATATGCTCTTTTCCATCAAATACCAGACGGTCATAAATTTCATCCGAGAAAATAATCAGCTCGTGTTCTCTCGCAATCTGTACAATCTGCTCCAGAATTTCCTTCGGATACAAGGCTCCCGTCGGATTGTTCGGATTGATGATAACGATTGCCTTTGTCTTATCCGTGATTTTTTTCCTCATATCCTCGATATCCGGATACCAGTTCGCCTGCTCGTCACAGATATAATGCACTGGTTTTCCGCCGGCCAGATTGGCAGTTGCTGTCCACAACGGATAATCCGGTGCCGGAATCAGAATTTCATCGCCATCATCCAACAAAGCAGACATGCAGAGATTGATCAGCTCGCTGACTCCATTTCCCGTGTAAATATCATTCATTCCCACATTCGGAATGCCCTTTAACTGACAATACTGCATAATCGCTTTTCTCGCGGAGAAAATACCTTTGGAATCCGAATAGCCCTGGCTGTCACGAATGGAGCTCATCATGTCAAGGATAACCTCCTCCGGCGCGCTGAAGCCGAACGTGGCAGGATTTCCAATATTCAGGCGCAGAACTTCCATCCCGTTCTCAATCATTCGGTTGGCCTCGTCCACAACCGGTCCCCGCACATCATAAAGCACGTTGTCAAGTTTTCTTGATTTTTCAAACTGTCTCATTTTTTTTGTCCTTTCTCAGAAAAATAAATAATACCGCACTGATTGCCATCAGAATTGGATAATACAGATACGGCATAATTGCAAAAGGCGTCAGCCCGGTCAGGCTGGCAGCCGAAAGCAGCTGTGCACCATAGGGAATGATTCCCTGCCCGACAGACGCAAAGATATCCAGAAGCGACGCGGAGCGTTTCGGAGACACTCCGAAGTCATCGCTGATCTCTTTTGCAATCGGACCCGCAATGACAATCGCCACTGTATTATTGGCTGTACAGGCATCCACCAGAAGTGCCAGTATTGCAATACCAACTTCCGCTCCCTTTGGAGTGTTGATTCTCTTATGAATGAAATGAAGAATAAAATCAATGCCTCCATATTCTTTCACAAGTGCTACAATACAGGCGACAATAATGGAAATTACAGTAATGTCATACATGCCGTTGACGCCACTTCCCATTCCGACAAAAATCTCTCCCACCAAAATCGTTCCCGTAGCAACACCGACGATTACTGACAAGACGGTTCCGGCAATCAGTACCAGAAAAACATTAATTCCAATCAAAGCTCCGATTAGAACTACCAGATATGGAATGACCTGCCAGATGTTATACGTATAAGATTCCGTCATGCTAAAGTCAGCATTTCTCGTCAGAATCAGAAAAATCACGATTGTCACAACCGCAGCCGGCAATACAATAAAGAAATTGGCGCGAAATTTATCCTTCATCGCACATCCCTGCGTCTTGACCGCCGCAATCGTCGTATCTGAAATCATAGACAGGTTATCTCCAAACATCGCGCCGCAGACAACGGATCCAATACAGATGGGAAGCGCAAATCCTGTCTTCTCACTCATACTCACCGCAATCGGCGCAAGCGCTGCAATCGTTCCCATCGAAGTTCCCATGGAAATCGAAATAAAACACCCAATGATGAAAAGTCCCACCACTGCGATTTTAGCAGGAAGTATGGATAATCCCAGAGAAACGGTACTCTCTGCCCCGCCTGCCGCTGTCACGGCACCGGAAAAAGCCCCCGCACACAGAAAAATCAAACTCATCGTGATGATGTTTTCATCTCCCACACCCTTTGTGATCACTTTGATTTTCTCATCGAAACTCAAGGATGGATTCTGAAAAAACGCTACCATAAGCGCAATCAGAAATCCAACAATCGCCGGCATACTGTAAAAATCACCCGTCAAAAATCCCGATCCAAGAAAAATCACCAGAAAAACCAGAATCGGAAGGAGCGCAGATGCACGTCCTTTGTTCTCATTTTTACTCATGTATCATATCCCCCTTTATCAAGCTTTCCTATATCATCTCATATTGTTCGCCCTGAAACAACCTTTCTTTTTGAATTTGTAAAAAAAAAACTTTTCAATTAGCTCATACTATTGTATAATAACTCCTGTAAAAAAAGCGATTTAGCGCTTTAATCCATTAATTACCTAAGACAAGGGGGAAAACAAATGTCTTATACAGAAGAAGTTTATGCAAGAGTCGTAGAACAAAACCCAGGAGAGCCGGAATTTCATCAGGCAGTAAAAGAAGTACTTGAATCCTTAAAAGTTGTTATCGATGCAAACGAAGAAGAATACCGCAGCATGGCACTCCTTGAGCGTCTTGTTGAGCCGGAGCGCATCATCTCTTTCCGCGTACCGTGGGTAGATGACAACGGACAGGTACAGGTAAACAAAGGATACCGTGTACAGTTTAACAGTGCAATCGGACCTTACAAGGGCGGACTTCGTTTCCATCCATCTGTAAACCAGGGTATCTTAAAATTCCTTGGATTTGAACAGATTTTCAAAAACTCCTTAACCGGTCTTCCAATCGGCGGCGGTAAAGGTGGTTCCAACTTCGATCCAAAGGGAAAATCTGACAACGAAGTGATGCGTTTCTGCCAGAGCTTTATGACAGAATTATCCAAATACATCGGTGCTGATATGGATGTACCAGCCGGTGATATCGGTGTAGGCGGACGTGAGATCGGTTACTTATTCGGACAGTACAAACGCAACAGAGGCTTATACGAAGGCGTTCTGACAGGTAAAGGCCTTACCTTCGGTGGTTCTCTCGTTCGTACACAGGCTACCGGATATGGTCTTGTATACATTACAGACGAGCTGCTCAAACACAACGGAAAGAGCTTTGAGGGACAGACTGTTGTTGTTTCCGGTTCCGGTAACGTAGCAATCTACGCTGTTGAGAAAGCAACTCAGCTTGGCGGTAAAGTTGTAGCAATGAGCGACAGCAACGGCTATATCTACGATGAGAATGGAATCAATCTGGATGTCATTAAAGATATCAAAGAAGTTCGCCGCGGACGTATCAAAGAATATGTCGAGGAAGTTCCAAGTGCTGTTTACACAGAAGGAAAAGGAATCTGGAACATCAAATGCGACATTGCTCTTCCATGTGCAACTCAGAACGAGCTGAATCTGGACGACGCAAAAGCACTCGTAGCAAATGGATGCTACTGCGTATGTGAAGGTGCAAATATGCCTACTACTCTTGACGCTACGGAATATCTGCAGGCAAACAAGGTTCTGTTTATGCCTGGTAAAGCTTCCAACGCTGGTGGTGTTGCTACTTCCGCACTGGAGATGAGCCAGAACTCTATGCGCCTGAGCTGGACAGCAGAAGAAGTAGACGAAAGACTTCACAACATCATGAAAGACATCTTCGCAAAATGTGATGATGCTGCAAGACGTTACGGTCTGGAAGGCAACTATGTTGCAGGTGCTAACATCGCAGGTTTCGAAAAAGTTGTTGACGCTATGAAAGCACAGGGTATTGTTTAATTTCACATTTTTTCGTGTTATCTTCGTATAAAAAATAAAAGAAAGAGAACGCTGCTGATCATCAGCAGCATTCTCTTTCTTTTATTTTTATGGCTTCTTATAATAACCACATACGGTGCGCTCATTCAAAATATCAGAAAACAGCATCAAGTTTTTGCTGCTCACATCGCGAATCCGGATGATATCCTGATAATCTGCAAGATTCGGAAACATCTTCGGAAGAAGATTTTCATATTTGTGAAAAAAGCTCCTGTCAAATTTTCTGGTTCGACTGTCCTCAAACAGTGCCACATAGAAAATACCCGCTTCCACCAAATCCTGGAACATATGACTTCCATAAGAAAGCTCCGGCATATAGCCTGTGGAACCGTCTGAAATTTCTCCAATCGCACAAAACTGTGTGATATCCGCAAAAGCTACCGGCACGCCCAGATCCGGTGAGGAGGTTCCAATCCTTCCAGGCGCCAGAAACATCAGCTTCGCATCCGGCTCATGTTCCTTGAACCAACCGTTGATCATTCCAATCGCCCTGGAAATCTCTCCCTTTCTCGCATACGGAAAACGATAATATGCCATCGGGCTTACACAGACAATCTTATCAATCTTCATCTTGCGGGAGCCTCCCATAGAAGACCCATTGATGTCAAACATAATATTTTCCTCACGAAGTTTCGGTATTTTTACTTTTCCCTGATTCATACCAATCTGAAGCGGCCGGCACTGCAAAAGGTTGAATACATAATCCCCATCTTCCGTGAAATTAATCGTAAACTCAATATCAACCGGATATTTGTACTGTTCCTGCAGCATATGCAAAAGTGTCTTCATATCCTGAATAAACTCCTTATTTTTCACCAGTCCATGGCAGCTTGCAAAAAGAACCTCTCTTCGCTCACCCCGATCCATAAACATTCGCTCCGCATCATGATCGTGTTCAAACACCATATCCTTATACCATTTCGGAAGTTCTGCCTGCATGGTGTTGATTCTCCGACTGCGCAGAGAACAGGTCGTATAATCGAGCACATCGAGCTTGCTCTGCGAAAACTTATGCCGGTCTGCCGTATTCGTCAGAGGAGATTTTTCCGGTCGATCCAGACTGACGATTCTCGGATAGCTTCCGGTACGGTCTACTGCCTGTGTCCCCAATCCTACCACAAGACGGAGCATGCCGGCAGACGGGTCCATCTCGGAATCCCACCGGTAAGCGCTGCAGGAATAGCCCACACCTGCCGCATTCGGCATAAAGAAATCCTCATAGCGCGTACCCGATACACGCTGAATGAGAATCGCCATCTGTTCGTCGCCCTCCTCCAGGCCACGCTGTCGGCGATATTCCAGTGCAGAGCGATCCATCGTGCTGGCATATACCGTTCTTACCGCATTTTCCAAAGCCTCCAGCCTCTGCTCAATCGTTCCGACATTGATGCAAAACACAGACTCATACTTTCCGGCAAATGCATTTCCAAATCCATCTTCCTGCAGACTGCTTGAACGCACGATAATCGGCCGTTCTCCAAAATAATCCAGCATTCTCGTAAACTGTTTTCGCACTGTCGGCGGAAACTTTCCATTTACAAAACATTTTTTCATCTCGTCGGCCATTGCAAAATAACCATCTTTTGTTTTCTGAGTAATCCACTGCTTCCAATAACCATTGTATACAATATAGCTGTAGAAAACATCAGATCCAACATAGTAAGAATCGTGCGGTTCCATCTTTGGATAAAGCTCCGGCAGGAAAATCTGCACCAGTTTTCTCGCAAGAAGCATACCGCAGGCTTTTCCGCCAATTCCTCCGCTTCCAATAATACGGTTATAAAGCAGGAAATAATCCTCGGGCGTATAGTATTTCAACAACATCTTTTTCACCTGCGGATCACGGCTCATCATATTTTCACATAAAGTGCGCTTCGTTTTGGCAGAAAATTTCCCTTTGGAATATTCCATTCTCGCCCAGCTCACAAAACGATCCCAGCTGTCCAGATCCTGATTTTTTGTCAGATGTGTCTGCTGATCTACAATCTGATAAAAACGGCTGACACCAATTCCATCCTCCAGTGCATCAAACTTTTCCGTCTTTTTGTTATAATGATGCGGCAAAAACATTGTTTTGGAATGCCTGTGCCACACTTTTGACGGTTTCATATAAATTTCCCCATAGCCCGAAAAAATATCAATAAACAACTGTGTCGTGTCATGAATCTGATCCACCGCGTCATGGGAATGTTCCCCTCTTGTGACAGGGAAATATGCCACCGTATCCAGTTCAAACAGATATGGACAGGTCACGCGGAAAAAATTTCCCATCATCAAATCTGTAGACCACTGTATCTGAAGATTAGAAAGACTGTCAAATACATAAAATGCATCTCTTCCCTCTTTCGTAATCACATGGCGCACCGCAATCGTAAAACTCTCAAATCCATCTTCCGGATGAAATTCATAGATTTTCACACCCTCCTGCGGCTCTACCAATGGTTCGTGATTGGCGAAACGCATATAAATCAGATTTCTTCCGTCTGCGACTGCCTGTTTCACAAAGGGATCCACAACAAACTTGTAATCCTCAAATTTCGCCACCTGCCAGACTACATTATCCCCCATACGAATATAGTCAAGCATGTCGTCCATCCCTGGAATTCCTGATTTTACCTTCTCAAATGCTGCCATACACATTCCTCCTTCTTGTTGATTCTTTATAAAAAAAGTCAAAAAAGGACAGAGGAAATCATCCTCCGTCCCCATTGACGTTATCTGTTCTGCATTTTCAATATTTGATTTAGGATCTGATGAGAGACCTCTTCTTTGCTCATCATCTCCAGCTCGATCACTTCGTCCTCGGTAATCAGCGTCATCACATTCGTATCTGTACCAAAACCGGCGCCTGCCACCTTGAGGTTATTGGCTGCGACCATGTCCAGGTTCTTCTTCACCAGCTTCGCCCTGGAATTTTCCAGCATATTCTGTGTCTCCATGGAAAAGCCGCACAAAAACTGTCCCTCATGCTTGTGTTCTCCCAGATATTTTAAAATATCATTCGTGCGTTCCAGTGGAATGCTCATCTGTCCTTCTGTTTTTTTCACTTTCTCATCACTGACATATACAGGACGATAATCCGCCACCGCAGCTGCCTTAATGATAATATCCTGACTGTCACTTTCCGAAATCACCGCCTCATACATATCCTGCGCGGAAACCACAGGCACCAGCTTTACGCCAAGCGGTGCTTTCAATTCTACCTTTCCACTGACAAGTGTCACTTCAGCGCCGCGCTGTGCACACGCCCTTGCAAGCGCATATCCCATCTTTCCGGTTGAATGATTGGTGATATAGCGGACAGGATCGATTGCCTCCATCGTCGGCCCCGCAGTTACCAGTACTTTTTTCCCTTTCATATCTTTTTCATGAGAAATCGCCAGCCGAATATATTCCAACAACACTTCCGGTTCCGGCATTTTTCCTGCTCCCGTATCTTTACATGCCAGATAGCCAACTGCCGGCTCAATCACCTGCATTCCATAGTGCTGCAGAATACCAAGATTATCCTGCACAATCGGGTTTTCATACATTCTGGTGTTCATAGCCGGAGCCACAAGAATCGGACACTGACAGGCAAGTGCCGTTGTCGTCAGCATGTCATCCGCAATTCCGTGCGCCAGCTTCCCAATCACATTGGCACTGGCCGGTGCAACCATCAAAAGATCTGCCTTCTTTGCCAGAGCCACATGCTCCACACTATATTGAAAATTCCGGTCAAAGGTATCAATCAGACATTTATGAGAAGTCAACGTCTCAAATGTAATCGGATTGATAAAATTCTGTGCATTTTCCGTCATCAACACATGCACCTCTGCCTGCTGCTTTACAAGTGCACTGGCAAGATACGCAATTTTATAAGCTGCAATACTCCCGGTCACTGCCAGAAGAACTGTTTTATTCTTTAACATATACTAGCTCCTTTGGTCTGATTCGCAGTTACGTTACTGTTCATTCTGTCACAGTAACGTAGTTCTATTCGTAATAGTATAACATATTTTTCATCTTGATTAAATATAGAAAAACGATATATAATAAGGTTATCGAAAAAATTTATTGAGGTGATGACGTGAAAATTTCTACAAAAGGACGATATGCGCTGCGAATGATGCTGGATCTTGCACAGCACCAGCAAGAGGGCTATGTAGCACTCAAAGACATCGCACAGCGTCAGAATATTTCCAAAAAATATCTGGAACAGATTGTACCTCTTTTGCACAAATCCCAGGTACTGAAGACAAACCGCGGTTCGCGTGGCGGCTATATGCTTGCAAAATCCCCGGATCAATATACAGTCGGTGACATTCTCAGAATCACGGAGGGAAGCCTTGCACCCGTAGCATGCCTGGATGATGATCCAATTCAATGCGAACGAAACAGCCTCTGTTCCACCCTGTATATCTGGCAGGGACTTTACAAGGCAATCAATGACTATGTTGACAGCATTACTCTGCAAGACATTCTCGACAACAGCCGAGAAGAAGGAATGTATGATTTCTACATCTAAACAAAAACAGCTTCTGTGCAGTATTGTCGACACAGAAGCCGTTTTTTGTAGTTACTCCAGTACTTTCTTGAGTTCATCCATAAATGTATTTACATCTTTAAATTCTCGATATACAGATGCAAAACGTACATAAGCAACTGCATCTGTCTTTTTGAGATGTTCCATCACCATTTCTCCGATACGAGAGCTTGGAATTTCCCGTTCTTCCATATTAAAAATCTCTGTCTCAATCGAGTCAATCATCGTTTTTATCGTCTCCACGGAGATTGGTCTCTTATAACAGGCCCGAAGAACGCCTGCCTCTATTTTCTGACGGTCATACTCTTCTCTTGTCTGATCCTTTTTTATCACAATCAGAGGAATGGTTTCCACTCGCTCATAAGTCGTAAAACGTTTGCCACATTCGTCACACATTCGTCGCCGACGAATCGAATTTGTCTCTTCTACCGGTCTGGAATCCACCACACGGGTATTATCCTGATTACAAAACGGACATCTCATGTTTTTTCCTCCACGTTTTCAGGTTTTCTATGCCAAAAACAACGTATCTGTTCAGTACCCTCACAGATACGAGCCAAAATCCATGAAAAATCATCTTTGAGGATGGGCTTTTGGCCTGTATGTCTCGGGATTTTCATGCAAAATGCATGAAAACACCTCGCAGGATATTACCTACTGAACAGTTACAAAACAACTCTCCTTTTACATAAATCCATAATAATATAATCATCAAATCCCGTCAACACAATGAAAGAATAAAATTTATATTTTTCTCATAAACTTTCCATAAAACAGGAAAAAGCTGTGATTTTATGCGTTTTTGTGAGTTAAAAACAAAAGAGGTCATCAATACCTGCACCTGCAAAAGTCTTGGATGTCCCGTCGATATTGAATTTGACTGTAAAACAGGACAGATAGAAGCTCTGATCATTCCAGGTCCCGGAAAATTCTGTGGACTGCTTGGCAGAGAAAGCACTTTTATCATTCCGTGGAACTGTATCTGTCAAATCGGAGATGATATCATTCTGGTAAAAATCGAAGAATCCAAGTGCACACACAAAGAATAAAACATCTTCCTTCATTTATCTTAAATAATTTTTCATCGTTCTGAGCGCATTTTTTTCCAAACGACTGACCTGCGCCTGAGAAATTCCGATTTCCTCCGATACCTCCATCTGCGTCTTTCCCTGAAAATAACGAAGCTCTACAATTTTTCTCTCTCTGCTTCCAAGGCGATCCATCGCATTTTGCAGGGAGAGATTTTCAATCCAGTTATCCTCTTTGTTTTTTCGATCACTGATCTGATCCATCACATAGAGCGTATCTCCTCCCTCTGTGTAGACTGGTTCGTACAAGCTAACTGGATTTTGAATCGCATCCAGTGCATACACAATCATCTCTTTTTCGATATGAATCTCCTTTGCAATCTCGTCAATCGTAGGTTCTTTCAAATGTTCCTTCAAATAGTGCTCCTTCGCATAAATTGCTTTATAAGCAATATCACGCAGAGAACGACTAACACGAATACTGTTGTAGTCTCTCAGATACCTGCGAATTTCCCCAATAATCATAGGAACTGCATATGTGCTGAATTTCACATCCAGTTCCGTGTTGAAATTGTCAATCGCCTTAATCAGACCAATACATCCAATCTGAAACAGATCATCCGCATTTTCATTGCTTCCGGAAAAACGCTTAATCACACTGAGCACCAAACGCAGATTACCTTTGATATACTGTTCCCTCGCCTCCCTGTCACCCTGTTTAATCCGCTTGAACAGCTCTTCCTTTTCCTCATTGCTGAGAATCGGCAGCTTTGATGTATTTACACCACATATTTCAACCTTATTCAGTGCCATTTTAAGAATCCTCCTAACTACTTCATTCGTTTTGTTAGTAAAATTTTTCTCAAAATAGAATAACTTTATACGATTTCAGGCAAAATATAAAAAATAATAGTCCTTGACAAAAAGCTGTTTTCTGTTCAAAAAAGGTGACCAGGGAGGTGGAAACAGGCACAAATCGTGTCTATTTCTCCCTTCCCCAGTCACCTGTGATGTTTTATTTTCCAAGCAGTTCACGCTCAATGCACACTCTTGCTTCCGGTGCCTGTTTATTCATCTTTTCCGGGAATCCAAACATCGATACGCAGGCAATGTTGTCACCGCCGACTTTCTTCTATCATCTTTCTCATCAGCGCAATGACTGCCCCTGCGTTGACTCCTTCCACTTCATGGATATCCACAGTTACTCCAAGCGCCTCTACCTCCTGCTTCGCTGCCTGGATTCCCTGCAGAACCTGCTGCATAAAGGGAGTCTCTGATGACTGCAGGATCACCCCGATCTTCAGTTTCTTTCCCGCCATCACGAGTGCTCTTCCCGCAAGACTCGGCTGATATCCCATTTCCTGCGCAATCTTTCGGATTCGTTCTGCTACTTCCGGCCTGATTCGGCCTCTGTTGTTCAATGCCCGGTCTACTGTCCCCCTGTCCTATTTGAACCAATAATTATTGTATTCGTATTTTTTGATTCGATAAATCCATTTTTCCCCGGTGAATTTCAGTTTTTGAATCAACTGGTTATTCTGATCGAATTCCGCAACTGCCAGCGCGCCGCCGCTGTCTACAATCAGATTGCCGTCTTTGTGCTGCACACTGCTGACGAATCCTGAATAATCTACCGGAAGAGAATCGACCAGTTCAAATGTTCTCGCATTCTCATCAACGAGATATTTGTAATAGTAGGATGGATTTCCTTGGGAATCCACCGCGATTCCTGTATCATAATAATTGTCATCGGCCGACCAGTCGTATTCTTTTCTCGCCAGAGAGTACGTATTGTTGTTGTTAAACATTTCCAGGTAATACTGGCCTTCTTCCAGCGAATCGTCTGGTACATAAAGAACAGAGTGCTGTCCTGCCTGAAGGCAAAATTCTCCTTTCTGCGTCAGAAGAAGATCCTCATATCCACTTCCTGCCCAGAAATTGTCAGATCCAATCATGTAACGCACGCTTGGATTGTCGTAAACATCCTCGATATAGATAATGGTTGAGGTCTCGCGTGCACTGACGATTAAATCATCGCCATCCACCAGCGCAAGAGAATTCAGATGCATCCAATCCAGCACTTCTGCACCTTCTGGTTTGGTGGATGCTGCCAGATAATCCGGAAACAGATCACAAAGATTCACAATCTCTGTCACAGCTCCAGTCTCAAGGTTCATAGAGACAATGCTGTCATCTTTC
Source organism: Lachnospiraceae bacterium (assembly GCA_022787145.1). GTDB lineage: Bacteria > Bacillota > Clostridia > Lachnospirales > Lachnospiraceae > JALFVM01. Next base: position 45,176 of record JALFVM010000212.1, read on the forward strand.
GTTTCTTCTCCCACACGACTGGCAAGAATGATCAGATCGTCTTTTGTCCCAAAATCATAATCATGATGCAGTGTGAAATTCCCCATATTGTATACACGGGTCACTTCTCCTGTTCGATCCAGGCACGCCATCTGCTTATTTGAAATGCTGTAATACATTCCCGTCTCGTTAAAAATCATTTCATGAGAACGGAAATTGATGATTGGAATCTCTGCACGAATCACACCGTCATTGTCATAGATTCCCACGTAATCCTCTTCCATGGATTCCTCAGATGAATCATTTCCAAGAACGGTATACAGGCCATCCGCCAGCTTTTCCTTGCTCTCCCCCTTCTCTGCGACCGCCTGCACAGAACCAAGAGAGTTGAGAAGATTCGGGGCATCGTAAGTGAATGTATAAGATCCCAGTTTCTTTCCATTTCCGTCCTCTGCTGTCAGGCAGATAGTGTTGGTCACTCCGGGCACACACCCGATCAGCATATATTCATGTTCTGTTGTCAGATTGTTTTCGCCCTCGTTGTACAGTGTCCTGGTGAAATCACCATACCCCTCCGCTGACACGGTATACTGAATCTGTGCCTTCTCTTTCGTCGTAAAATACAGATAAAGTCCCGTTGTGTTTGTTCTGTATGGATTTGCTACAACCAGAGGATTTGCGAAATCATGTTTTTCTTTCTTTTTCTCATCCAGCTGTTTGCTTATATTTTTCTGAAAATTACTGGAATAAATCTGCGCATTATTTTCATAGCTGTTCTCTACTTCTGTCAATGGCGATTCTTTAGCCACCACATCTTTTGCCGCACCGCAGCCCGTCATAGCCATGATAGAGACTGCCGCCATCGCTCCTAACCATAATTTTTTCATCATTCTGCTCCTCATTTGTTTTATTTTTCTGTCTCTTCTTTCTGTTTTTTCTGACTTTTCATCGTCAATGCCTGGATCCCATTGACCTCAATGTAATCATCCACCGGAATCACAAGACATTTTTTTCCATCAATCATCTTTGTCTCCACCAGATCCATCCTCTCCGGACTCACCTGAATCACCACATCCGGTGTTTCAATATGAACTTTTTTGACGGCTGTAAGATTCGATGCCAGAAAAGTCTGATTTTCACCCACGATTTCCTGAAATTCTTCTTCAAAATTTTGAATTTTTTCATCAGGAGCGCCGCTCTGCTCCAGAAGAATTTTCACATCCCGCCCGGTCAACTCCACAGGATCCGGAGATTCTTTGGCTTCCTCCATCCATTCATGGAGATTTTCATGGAGATTGCGAATCGTCTCATAATCACAATCCTCCCCTAACGTCTCCGTAATCACATTTTGGAAGGTTTCCAGCTGTCCTTTCGCACTCATCGGCAAACGGCACCCCAGCACATGATTGATGAAATCCTCCTGCAGTACCTCCGGCTGTTTGGAATAATAAAGAAGATTATGAATATCTGTACTCCTGTCATGAAAAGCAGGAAATAAAAATCCCTTGGCCGGCGGATCAATCAGCCAGTCACGGACACGGCCTTCAATATTATTTTTCTCAGGATTATAGCACAATCCGGCTTTTGACAGGTTCACCGGGCAAATGCTGCATAGAATAAAGTCAAATACCTCATCCGACGCATCAAACATTTCCTCATTAGAAGTGCTTTTTCCCGGAATATCATACACTGCATGGATGAGAAGAATCAGATAATTCTCTCCATATATGTAATTTTCAATCACCTGGTCGTAAAATTGTTCCAGAAGGGCATCGTCTTTCAGCCCGCTGCTTCGAAGTTCCATGAGAAAATGCTGTCTTCCGTCCGGCATTTCCTGCTCCAGAGGAAATTCCATATTCAAAAGATTTTTTCCGATAGTTCCAGACAAGGTCTTTTTGAAAATCTCACAGTATTTGAAAACTTCTTCCTCCGGCAAAGTCAAAAACAGCTCCGCCAGCTCCATCCTTTTATTTTTCTCACCATCCACGTAGCAGCCACAGATACGGTCAATGCTGCTTCGTTCCGGTGTAAACTGTTTCTTAATCTCTGTAATTTCTTTTTTATTCATAAATACAAACTCCTGTTCTATCTATAGCAGTTCAATCATGCACGCAAGGCAGTACTTCACACGAGTGTTCTGACAAGTTGATCTATCCACTTGTCAGAACACTAAGATTACAACATCATCTCCAGAATACTCTGACTTTTGAGTCTGCGGTCCAGCTGCCAGGTCATCCATCTGGAGATAAAATGATCCAGTCTTTTCTGCACCTGCTGCGACACTGCAAATGTATACAGACGGCTCACTGGTACATGAATGATGTACTGCATCGCATAAAGTGTGGATTCATCCACAGCTTCGCTGTCTTTTTGGTTTTTTGCACAGTCTGTACACAACATCCCTTTTTTATTTTCTGAAAAATGTGTCAGATTTTCTGTCGCAGAGCAGGCAGCGCAGGAAAACATCTGCGGATACTCTCCTTGAATCACCAACATTCGAAGTTCAAAAATTCTTCGGATCAACCGGTCATCAATATGCGGATTCAAAAGAGCCTTGACTGTGACATAAAGAAGATTAATCATCTGCATTTCATCTGCATTTTCTTTTCCATAGTAATCTGCAAGCTCCAGAAAATAAAAGCCATAGTAGATACCCGGCTGTACACCTGCAAGCTCCGCAAAGTAATGCTTCACCGATGCCTGCGTCAGATTGTAGCTGCTTCGTCCCTCATACAGAGAAAATGTCCCAAATACAAAAGGATTGCAGACAGACAGAAGAGGACTGTTGGCACGTCTTGCACCACGGACAAAAGCGGAGATTTTTCCCCGCTCTTTCGTCAATAACACTACTCGTTTGTCATATTCTCCAATCGGCATGGCAGATAATACCACGCCTGTTACTGTAATCAAATCCGACATCCTGTAACCTTAAATCTCTTTCTTATCATATCCGAAGTTTTTCACCAGGAAATCGCTGTCTCTCCAATCTTTCTTCACCTTTACCCAGAGCTTGAGATTGACTTTCTGTTCCAGCATACGTTCAATCTCAAAGCGAGCATTGCTTCCAATTTTTTTGAGCATCGTTCCCTGTTTTCCGATAATAATCCCCTTATGAGAATCTCTCTCACAGATAATGGTCGCATCGATATCGACAATTCTGCCATCCGGACGTTCCTTCATCCGGTCAATCGCAACTGCGATTCCGTGCGGAACTTCCTCATTCAGCGCATGAAGTGCTTTTTCGCGGATCAGCTCCGCAACGATTTGCCTCTGCGGCTGGTCTGTGACAGTATCTTCGTCATAATATTGCGGTCCATAAGGAAGATATTTAAATATAGCATCGATAACATCATGCGTATTATTTCCGCGCAGCGCAGAGGTCGCAATGATCTCCTCAAAATTTCCTGCACGGCTGTATGCCTCGATGGACTGTGCAACCTGTTCCTTTTTTATTGTATCTGTCTTATTGATGACAAGGATTACCGGAACCTTCACCATAGAAAGCTGTTCGGCAATGCGGCGGTCTCCGCCGCCGACTGCCGTATCCGGTTCCACCAGCCAGACAATGACATCCACTTCCTTTAACGTTCTCTGAGCTACCGTCACCATGTACTCGCCCAGTTTATTTTTTGCTTTGTGAATTCCCGGCGTATCCAGAAAGACAATCTGCCCTTCGTCGCAGGTGTACACAGTCTGTATTTTATTTCTGGTTGTCTGTGGTTTGTTAGATGTTATGGCAATCTTCTGCCCGATCAGGCGATTCATCAGCGTGGATTTTCCCACATTGGGTCGCCCGATCAGTGCCACAAAACCAGATTTGTAATTTTCTCTCATGCTTCCTCCTGACCAATGAGATGCTTTGTCTCATGGAATAATTCTTTGTTCTTCTCGATTGCTTCCTCTCCGCCGATTACACAGATATCCCCGTCCTGCAAAATGGCTCTTACAAGCGGTGCAAGCGCGCGGATATCCTCCGACTGTGCATCAAGGATCTGATTCCTCTCTTTTTGCAGTTCTTCCTCCGTAATTCCCATCAAATATGCAGCCATAGAGAACTGTCCCTGCATCTTTGGCGTCTTTGGCACATCCATGCCGCTAACCGTTCCGATGATATACTTTGTCATAGCACGCTCATCTGCCTGAAAATGCTCCAGATAATCAGGAATTCCGGCATATACATCCAGCGTATTTTTCAGATTCGGATCGCGATAGGATACGAAATAACTTTCTCCATTGCGCTTAAATCCGCTCATACAGCCATAAGCACCGCCCTTGACACGAATATTGTTCCACAGGTAATCATAGCTGAGAATCAGTTTAAGAATCTGCAAAGCACCTGTGTATTGCATTCCATCTTTGGCAAAATTACCTACCTGTGCCACATACTGTACCTGACCGGCTGTCATAAATCCTTCGTTGCTGTTCGGACAGTATGTGGACTGTACAGCCGGCTGCATCTGTCCCTCATGAGGAAGCGCTTCTTTCAGGCGCGCCATCTGCGTCTCTACCTTTTGGCAGATCTCTTCGTCCCCGGTAAAGCTGACCATCAGATTTTCACTGAAAAACAGCAGACGCATCAATTTCTGCAATTTTTCCTTCAACTCATCCTTACGACGGTCAAATTCTGTCTCCAGTTTCTCCAGAAACTGGTAATACGCAATTCCGGACGTCTGCTCCTGCATCCAGGCAAGTGCAGAGTGATACGACAATGCTCTCTGTACGGCAGAAGAATGCCCCGCACTTGGGATTCCCTCCTGCAGTCTGGATTTGAGACGTGCAATGATCTCATAAAGGCGCTTGTCATCTTCCAGACTGGACGTAAACAGGATTTCATGGATCATATCAAAAACAAAGTCTAACCGACTGTTCAACGCTTTTGCCCGGATTCCAAAATAAGCCATTTCTTCTCCTGTCTTTTTACGGAAAAATTCTGTGCCGCAGGAGATTCCGCCGGTATTGGCGTTGATCTCATTAAACAATTCGCTGTACGTGTAACGCCCTGTATCTACATAACCGAGTACTGACTTGAGAATGCCGACATACGGAAGCAATTCTGTTGGAATCTTTTTAAAATCAAAGTAAAGATTCAAATAAGCAATTCCATTTGTCTCCACAGGATGATAAACAAGCAGGGAATCACCCACAAACCGCTCCTCGTTGTCTATCTTCCCAATCTCCCTCTTAATATCTTTTCTTGTCAGCATCGGAATGCTCTCAAGTGCCTCTGGATTTTCTTCTGTCTCCTGATATGCCTTCAGATCGGCTGTTTTCTGTACCAGAAGCGCAATTTCTTCCTGAGACAGACTATCTTTGTAATCCTGCAGTTTTTCTTCTGTCTGCCTGTCTCTTTTTGCTGTCAGTCCACGTTCCGGATTCAGAGTGATGTATGCTGCATGTGTATTCTCAATCAGCCATGTTTGCACAAGCTTCTCAAAATAACCCGTCTTCACTTCTTTTTTCAGTTTATCAAAGATATCAAGGAGCATGACCTCCTGAAATGGCATATTGTCGTCGTACAGCCAGGTTCCGAACACATCCAGCCCGTACATCAATCCCTTCGGGTAGGAAGAATAGTCCGCCTCGCGGAAACGAAATTCCATAAAATTGATGCCGGCCTCCAGCGCTTTCGGCTGGATTCCATCACGCACAATTTTTTCCAGTGTCTTATTGATCACCTGACGGAACTTCTCTTTATCCTCTTTGTTCGCATTTTTCGCCACGAGCGTAAATGTCGGCTGATAGATACCGTCATCGTACGAACCATAGACGTCCTTGCCGATGCCCGCATCCAAAAGTGCCTGCTTCAGTGGAGCTCCCGGCGCACTCAAAAGAGCGTAATCTAACACCTGAAATGCCACACTCAATTCTGTATCAAGACTGTTGCCAATTACCGCATGAAACGACAGATACGTATTTTCGGACAGACTTTCATTTTCCAGAATTGGATAGAAAAATTCTATATCTTTGCGTTTTTCAAAGGCTTTTTGCAGAGAAATCTCGGAATGAATCTCTTTTGCGTCAAAAGCACTTAAATATTCCCGGTCAATAAACTGCAATTTTTCTTCCATATCCATCTTTCCATACAGATAAATGTAGCTGTTGGATGGATGGTAATATTTTCTGTGGAAATCAAGGAACTGTTCATAAGTCAGATCTGGGATATACTGCGGATCTCCGCCGGATTCTACTCCATAAGGAGTATCCGGAAACAGAACATTCATTGCCTGTCTCTCCAGCAATTCATCTGCGGAAGAAAAGACGCCTTTCATCTCATTATAAACCACACCATTATAAGTCAATGGCTGATCTTCTGCTTCCAGCTGGTAGCTCCAGCCTTCCTGCCAAAAGATTTCCTCTTTCTCATAAATATTCGGAAAAAATACGGCATCCAGATACACATGCATCAGATTCTGAAAATCCTGATCATTGCAGCTGGCCACCGGATACATCGTTTTATCCGGAAAGGTCATCGCATTTAAAAAGGTATTTAAAGATCCCTTTACCAGTTCTACAAAAGGATCTTTCAACGGAAAATGTTTCGATCCGCACAGCACGCTGTGCTCCAGAATATGGGCAACTCCCGTACTGTCTTCCGGCGGCGTGCGAAACGCAATATTAAACACTTTGTTCTCATCATCATTCTCAATGAGCATGACTCTTGCGCCACTCTTTTTATGACAAAGGAGATATCCTTTTGAATGGATATCCCCCAGAGTCGTCTCTTTGATTAATTCATAAGCTGGTATATGACTTATATTCATCACCTTGGTTACTCCCATCTGTTATTTTAATTGTTTGATTTTCTCCTGCAGAATTTCCCGGCTGTCCGGCAGAATATCTCCCAGAGCATCACAGGCAGCCTGTGTCAGCAAAGAAAATTCATTTTCCATCTTGACCTGTCTCGGCATGACAAATGCAACCTGATACACATCCTGAATCAGTTTTCCCTGAAGCTGCTCCTCCTTGAGAGAAATCATTCCCATAAACGCAGAACTGTAATTTCTGTCACTCATACTGGAAGTAATATAAAGCGCAGCCATATGGTAAAACTCCCGATAAAGAAGTTCTCTGGCCGTCTCTCCAAGCTCTGTATATTTTTTAATACCAAGCTTATTGATTGCTCTTGTCAGTTCTTTTTTGGCACTGCGATTTCCAAAAAATCCGCTGCTGCTGTTCACCAGCATTTTCATATTCATCCACAGGCCAATGTAACTGTCCGCCAGATCTCCATCCTTTCTCTGATTTTTTCCTCCGTAGCGCAATCCAAACAATTCTCTGCGCATCTGGTTCTCCTCGCCATCATTCTGATCCAGCAAAGACTCCAGAATCTTCTTTCTCTTTTTGGGACTTTGCTCTTTATAATAATCATTTACGGTGAATACTTTTTTCTCTTCTGTCATCAGGAGTCTCCTTTATCTGTCCTTTTTTGTTCCCTCATAAGACAGCTCACACTCAGCCATATCCAAAGCTGCCTCAATTACTTTATCCATATCCATATAGCGGTACATACCGAGTCTTCCGCCAAACAGCACATTGGGCTCCTTTAAAGCCAGCTCCTCATACTTGCCAAACAGCTCAGAGTTTGCTGCGTCATTCACCGGATAATAAGGCTCTTTTCCTTTTTCCCATTTCTGGGAATACTCTCTTGTAATCACGGTTTTCTTCTGTGTACCGAAATCAAAATGTTTATGCTCTATGATTCTTGTATATGGGACTTCATAATCCGTATAGTTTACCACAGCATTGCCCTGATAATTTTCCATGTCAAGCACTTCCGTTTCAAAACGAAGACTTCTGTATTCGAGAGGGCCATAGCAATAGTCAAAATATTCATCAATCATTCCAGTATAAACGATTTTGTCCGCCTGAGCAATCCATTCTTCTTTGTTATCAAAGAAATCTGTATGAAGGACGACCTGTACACCCTCAAGCATCTTCTTGATCATATGCGTATAGCCCTTCTTTGGAATTCCCTGATGTGGATCTTTGAAATAATTGTTGTCGAATGTATAGCGAAGCGGCAGTCGTTTGATGATAAACGAAGGCAGTTCTTTGCAGGGACGTCCCCACTGTTTTCTCGTGTAGCCTTCAATCAGCTTCTCATAGACATCTTTTCCCACGAGTGCAAGCGCCTGCTCTTCCAGATTTTTTGGATTTACGATGTGCATCTGTGAAATTTGTTTGTTGATAATTGCCTTAGCCTGTGCTGGCGTCTGCACACCCCAAAGCTGATGAAAGGTATTCATATTAAAAGGAAGATTGTACAATTCATCCTTATAAACAGCCACCGGAGAATTCACAAAATGATTAAACTGTGCAAACTGATTGACATATTCCCACACCCGTTCATTGGAAGTATGGAAAATATGCGCGCCATAACAGTGCACCTGAATTCCCTCAATTTCTTTCGTATAAATATTTCCGCCAATATGATCTCTTTTGTCAATGACAAGACAAGTCTTTCCCTGTTTATGTGCCTCATGGGCAAAAACAGCGCCGAATAATCCGGCACCCACTACCAGATAATCATATTTTTTCATAAAAAGCCACCATCCTTGTTCTTCATTTTGCAGATATCACTGCTCCATTTCCCCCGAATTATAGTGCTAGAAACAGTATAACACGTTTGCATTCGTATGGCAATTGCGTATGAACAGGAACTGATTTCGCTCTTGACAAAAAAACAATTATTATAGATGATGTAAGAAGGAGCTTTTTCCAAATACTTTTGAAACAAGAGGAATCAAACATATGAAATCATCAATGAACAAAATTTACGCTTTTTGGGCAGCCTTTACTCTGTCTCTTCTGACTGGTGCCTGCTGTCTGAAAGTCCCATTCCTGTCAGAAGCGATTTCTGCCAGGGGCAACATCAACCTGCTCACCTATGCTATGGTGATTGTTCTTTTCTGCCTGCTGTTTCTTCTGTTTTATGCCATCACAGATCATTTAGCAAAAGAAACACAAAAACATTCCTGTACACCGGCACTTGCAGCCTGCAGTATTCTACTTGTGGCGACTGCTGTATTTTTCTTTTTTATGTTCCAGCTTGAGGGAAAGATCTATGGCGGTGTTACGGACCGGTATATCTGGCACAAGCTTCCTGTATGGCTGGTAATCTTTTTTCTATCAGGGGAGTTTCTTTTCTGCTTTCTCTGTATCCGAAAAGACAGCATCCATATTCCCGACAGCGGCATGTACCTTCTTTACAGTATGTTCACCGTACTCATCGGCTATACATACTACACACCGTCCATCTTTGTGCGCGGTGCATCCGACCGTCTTCATGCCAATGCCTACTACAATTCCATCTATAATGTACTCCATGGAGCCCCTTATACGGAATATACCACCAGCATTTATGGACACTACGGCATCCTTTATCGCCTGCCTATGAAACTTCTCGGCGGGGATTTTGCAGATTTCATTCTGCTCAATTCCATTCTGGGAGCCCTGTGCTTTTTATTGATGTTTTTGGCACTGCATATGACTGTCAAAAGCAATCTTCTGCGGTTTCTCGGAACCATTGCCATGACCTTCCCGATTCTTGCCATGAGAGGCGGTTTCTACTGGCAGCTTTGGCCTCACCGCATCCTGTTTATGAGCGTGATTATTTTCTTTGCTGCACTCTGCGTGCGTTTTGGCTGGTTCAACTGGTTTACCTGTATCCTTGGATATGTCATTTCTCTGACCGGCATCATCTGGAATACAGAAAGCGGACTGTTCTGTGGCATTGCCTGGGCAGGTTTTTGGATTTTAAGATCGCTGTGCATTCACTGGTGGCGCTTTCCCCAAATTCTGCTTCAGTCCGTCATCCACCTAAGCTGCGTTGTTTTCTGCTTTTTCGGTGCTTACAGGATTGTAAATCTGTATAATACCATCTTCGGCGGAAGTATCAACTCTGTCCGTGAATTTCTGTTCCCGCTTATGACAGATTCCTATATGACCGATCTTTTGAGGGTGGATTTGCCGGAATTTCCGAGTGCCTATATGCCAGTCTTGTTTTTGTTGCTGCTGGCAGCTGCATGGGGAATGTCCTACATCAATTTAATCAACAAGCAGAAACAGTACAGCCTGACAGCCTTCCTGCTCCCCTGCTTTGCGTTCTTTACCAGCGTTCTGACGCTTGGACAAATGTCTTATTTTATGAACAGGGCAGCTTACCACAATCTTGATATCTGTCACCTTCCGGCTATTCTGCTGCTGTGTATCCTGTCAGAAACCGGTATGGATGGCGTCCGTAATTTTCATTGGAAAAAACGAAAAGCGTTTTCTTCCTCCCAGATTTTTAAGACTGCATTCAGCACAGTAAACCTTTTTCTTCTCCTGGCGCTTTCTACCGGAACAGCCGTTCAGTACAGCTACAACGCAGATTTGAAGACACAGTTTCACAATGGACAGGAGCTGACTGATTTTGCGGCTGACATTGCGGCAAATATTCCGAAAGATACATATGCATTCGGCATTGGTACGGCTGAAATCTACAGCATTCTTCGATGGGATACGCAATGTTATACGCTTGATTTTGCCGACCTTTCTGTGCGTCCTCAGGTGGCAGACTACGTTGTCAGTGATATGAAAGACAAAAACGTGGAAGAATTTCTTGTGGGAGAAAATACAATGAAGAAATTCCAGACTTTTTCTCCCGAAAATTATGAGTGGATCAGAAAGACTTATAAACGCACGAAGAAATTTGAATTTCAAGGTGCTGTGTTTGAGTATTATACAAAAAAATAGAAGCGGGAATCCCGCTTCTATTTTTTTGTATCGTGATAAATCCGATACGACTCATAATTTCCAATCTGTTCGTATCCTTCCTGCAAAAAACGCTGATGCTGTTCGTTTGAAGAAGGATAAATCACATAATTTCCCCCCAAACGTCTGCCAAGACGTACAATCTCTTCAATATTTCCGGCGTATAATTCCTCTGACAGTTTCAACTGTACCTTATTTTGAATTCTTCTTCCAAATGTCTGTCCAAAAGACGCATCATACTGACGGATATAAACATTAAATTCATACGGAGCCGTCACACAGACTTCCCCGTCACCGGCAAAGCTGCCAATCTGATCACACACACTGATGACTTCCTGCGGAAGCTTATTGAGGTTCTGCGCCTTCACATAAGGAGTGCTTCCCGGTGCATAGACACAGGATCCCGAAAACACAAGACAGACAGCCACCAAAATTCCTGCAACAAGGCGCTTCCACCATCGCGAAAAACGCATGACAAACTTTGTTCCCGCAAAAGCAATGACCAGAGGAATCGGTAACAGCCACAGCATTCTCCAGTACACCAGCTCTCCAACGCAGAATTCCATAATAATCTTTGCAGTTACCGGACAAAAAAACACAACCAGAAATGCCATTGTATAACCTGCAAACAATTTTTTTGTTTTCTTATCTTCACTGCAAAACAACAGATAGAACAACGCAGCCAGAAACAACGCATACTGCCAGCTGTCCCCGAGATACAGCAATAGTTTTTCCCAAGCTATTTTTGTATATTCCAACATCCTACTTCCTCCTACTCTTCTCCCGTCACGGAAGTACCAGATAAACCAGTGCCAGAATTACACTGGGCAGACAGCTCAAAAGCGCGCTGCCAATCCTTTTCCATCGCCGTCTTGTAAAACCGCATACAACTGCCACAAGCCCCAGCATAATCGGAGCAAGCATAATTCCCATGGATGATACCAGACAGCACGACGTCATAAGAAAAAGCAGCTGCAGCCATTCCAAAATTCCGATTTTTTCCTTCTCAAAATACATCCAGCCATAATAAAGCAACACCGGAAGCAGCATTGCTGCCAGAACTGCTTTCCCCTGCCAGATACGGATCAGCAGAAACGTTCCCTGCGTATACACCGTATAATAAGAAAAGATGTGAACAAGAGACACAAAAATCAGAAAAAGGCTTTCTGCTTTTTTGTCACCATCAAACAGCTTTCTGCCCCACAGACTGTATACAAAATAACAGGCAGCCACAAGAAAAACAGGCAGAATCGTATGTGCCATGACAGTCGGATGGAATCCCGTCATTTTGCTTAAAAAAGCCAGAAATATCGGAAATGGAGACAACACATACCTCTTTGGCAGCACAGAAACAGGTCTTCCCGAGTAACAGCTGTACGAAAAAATCCCGTCTGTATGCAAAGAAGTCGTAGCAGATGCCACATACATCGCATCATCTGCATCGGTTGCCATCCCCACAACATATACTCCAATCTGAACAGCAATCAAAAGCAACGCCACACACCAGAGAAACGTCATCCCAGACAAGCCCTTTTGAAAACTTTTCAAACAGTTCCAGATTCTTTTTCTTTTTATGAGAAAGGACAGTATTGCCCAGATCAGCACAATCCCCGCATACACCAAACACAACCGCGAAAATGATATTTTCAGAAAAGCTGCTGGTACACACAGAACTTCAAACAGTGCAAACATCACAAAATATCCAAAAAGAACGGATTTTGCCAGACTTTCTTTCTCTTCCTTTTCTCTCTCCAGAACAACTCCCACACAGAAAGGTATAATTCCAAGCCAAAAAACAGCAAACAATATTTTTACCACAGAATCCATAAAACTCTCCTGTAAAAAACAGCCCCGCGCAATCCGTCGGAGCTGTTTTACTTTTTTTATTTTCCTGCAACCTGGTCAAATTCTTTCAGAATTTCCTGATCCGGTTCTTTTGTAGCAAGACTGAAAATCACAATCATCAAAGTACTGAGTGCAAATCCCACTACAAGAGAATACAAACCAGTCGCTGCTCCCAGCGTCTGTCCGCCTACAAGCGGTATGTAATCCCAGATCATAACGGCAAGGCCGCCGGACGCGATACCTGCAATGGCACCTGCCAGATTTGTTCTTCTCCAGTACAAAGACAACAGTACGATTGGTCCGAATGCAGAACCGAGACCTGCCCAGGCATTCGACACCAGTCCCATAATGCTGCTGTTCGGATTCCATGCAATCAAAAATGCCAGAACCGCAACTGCAATAACGGTCAGACGGCTGACACGAAGAATTTTCTTGCTGTCTGCATCACGATCCACAAAGTTGTGGTATAAGTCTTCTGCCACAGAAGAAGCCGTAACAAGAAGCTGAGAATCTGCAGTAGACATAATTGCAGCCAGAATACCGCACAAAAACAGACCTCCGATGAATGGAAGGCTGAAATCCACGGTAAAGATCTTGGTGATCATCTCAATAAATACACTCTCTGTGGAAACAGTTCCCTCTGTTCCCAATACCGTCGGAAACAGGTATACTCTTCCAAGAATACCAATGACACATGCCGCAGCCAGAGAAAGTGCTACCCAGACAATTGCGATGGCTCTTGACTTTTTCAGTTCCTTTTCATCTCTGACAGCCATAAAGCGAGTCAGAATATGAGGCATTCCACAGTAACCAAGTCCCCATGCAAGCTGAGAGATAATATCGATGGCACGATACGGCTCTCCTCCATTCGAGAAAAGACTCAGATATGCAGAAGCTCCGCCTGCCACACCACTCTGATCAAGAATGGCATGCACATCCTGTCCGCTTAATGTTACCCATGCAATAATCGGCACTGCCAGAAGACCAACAAGCATCAGGGTTCCCTGAATAAAGTCAGTCACACAGACAGCCATAAAACCACCCATGAATGTGTATATCAGGATTACACCGGCACCAACTGCCAGAGCAACATGGTAATCCAGTCCGAATACTGAATTAAACAGTTTTCCTCCTGCTGCCAGAGCCGATGCTGTGTACACCAGGAAAAAGACAACAATAACAACAGATGATACGAACAGAAGAATTCTCTTCTTATCGCGAAAACGATTTTCAAAGTAAGCCGGCAAAGTCAGTGAATTGTTTGCCACGATCGTGTATCGGCGAAGACGGCCGGAAATACACATCCAGTTAAAAACAGTTCCCAAAAATAATCCAATGGCAATCCATGCCTGTCCTGTACCAAGTGCATAAACAGCACCTGGAAGTCCCATCAGCAGCCATCCGCTCATGTCAGATGCCTGCGCAGACAATGCCGCTACCCATCCACTGAGTCCGCGGCCTCCCAGAAAATAATCTTCTGAGCTTGTAGTAGATTTCATGTAAATGGCACCAATGACGATCATCATCAGAAGATACGCCACAAATGCCGCCAAAATCCATAACATTGTTGTACTCACGTATTCTCCTCCTCATTTGAAATATATTCTTATACTCTACCATGATACAAAGAAAAAAACAACCTCGAAAGTAAAATTCACCCTCGAGGTCGCCTATTATTTTCTCTTTTTCGGACCTTTTTTGAGATAAACATGCTTAATATATGCAAGAGTTTTCTCTTCTCCCTTATCCGCAAGCATATGCAGCAAGGCTTCCAGGTCTCGACTGGTTTCTTTGTGAATAAACCACAGCCGGTCCTTATTTTTCATAAAATACTCATAGGGAGCGCTGTCTGTGTAAGCATCATCTCCCAGATAATTTTTCGAAGCACTGATGCGGTCCATCACCATCTCAGCCACATATTTTCTCGGCATTTTCGCCCCGTTTATTACATGCTCATTATCTTCCAGAGAATAATCCACCCAATATTCAAAATGGTGCTTGTTTCTGCCCTTATGATGGAGCCATGACATCGAGACACCGGTATCTTCTCTCTCCGCATTGTTTGGACTTCTGTCTCCCTGATAATATTTACATCCAACCAGAAATTCTACGGGACAATACTTTGACAAATCGTGAAGCAGCCCCTGTTTGTACAGGCCTACACGAAAACAGTGTTTCATGACTAACATTTTATGGTGAGTGATTGTTTTAAAGTGTTTCCATGGATGCATACATCTTTCTCCTGTCGTCCAATAAAAATGCTGATGGAACGGGGTGCGACCTCAACCATCTTTTGATTTTCGAGTTCCTCTTCTTCTTTGAGGAAATATCCTTCCTCTGGTGCGGAGTGGAAAATCCGACACCATTTCTGCTTTTTGATCCGCGGAAGTGCAAAATCCTGTGCCTCCCAGTGGAAATTATATGCGACATAAATAAAATCATCACTCTGTCCGTCATCTTTTTTCGCATACAGCCCACAGTACATCAGACCGATGTGATGGCTGACATCCTCATAGGATGCATACCAGGCTCTGCTGCTGTGATACGACAGATCCGGATAACCAAAAGATTTGTAATCCATCACGCGCAGTTCCTTTTCCGGATGCAAGATCGGATGTTGTTTTCGGAATGCAATCACATCTTTGACAAAATCAATCATTTCTTTATTTTTGTTAAAACATTTCCAGTCCACCCAGCCCGTTTCATTGTCCTGACAATAAGCATTGTTATTTCCCTGCTGGGAATTTCCAAATTCGTCTCCGGCATAAATCATTGGTGTTCCCTGACTCAGAAGCAGCAGCAGCCATGCATTTCTCATCTGCTGTTCACGCAGCTTGCGCACAGACAGCTTACGGCTTGGTCCTTCCACGCCACAGTTCCAGGAGAAATTATAGAAATTTCCATCCTGGTTATCTTCTCCGTTTTCCTCATTATGCTTGGAATCATAAGAAACAAGATCCATCAAGGTAAAGCCATCCTGATTGGTGATACAGTTGATTATTCCATGTGCAGCCGGATTGGCACGCATACATCTTACAGCGGCATTGAGAGAATCCTCATCGCTTTTGAGGAAACGGCGGATATTCTGTTTAAAATCATCGTTACAGACCGCAATATTTCGCACGCCTGACTTTTTCTCCGTATAAGGCACCCCAGTAAAGATCAGCTTCGCTTTGCAAAGCAGCGGATCTTTACAGATCATCTCAACCGGAACTCCATCACCGATCAGATGAAAACCGTCGACATGATGGGTCAGATACCAGTGATGCAAAACCTGCAGTACAAGAAGCTGCTGTGTCTCTTTTGGGAAATAAAATTCCAAAATACACTCGATTCCGGCTTTATGCAGAGATTTTACCATATCACGAAATTCTTTGATGGAATCTTTCGTTGCACAGTACGCCGGCTTCGGAGCAAAATAATTTCCTTTTGTATACCCCCAGTAATTTGTTTTCATCTTATCTTTCATCTTCATTGCATATTTCAAAGGCATATTTTCCGGAAAGATTATCTCTTCAAAATCATACACCGGCATCAATTCCAGAGAAGTGATACCCAGTTCCTGAAAATACGGAATTTTTTCGATGATTCCACTGAAGGTACCTTTTTTGCGCACTTTGGAATTTTTCTGCATTGTATAGCCACGCACATGCAATTTATACAAAATTGTATCTGAGTAAGGATATTCCGGTCTGCAGTCTTCCTCCCAGTCATACCTTCTGTCATCAAATCCACAGCGGATGCTATGTGGGTTTCCACCTTCGTCTACCTTTCCAAAGCCTTCACGCCCCACAATCTTCGCCGCAGCCGGATCATGAACTACCTCATCTCCAACCTGATAATTGTATTCATATTTTTCTCCTTTAAAATCAGGGAGAAAAACAGAAGCCATCTCCCCCGTAAAGTAAGAAGAATCTATGAAAATTTCTTCCTCAGGCACCTCCTGTCCCTTTTTATACAACAACAAACGAATCTCTTTTTCCGTAGGAAACGCCGCAGCAAAATTGTATCCGCCGCTTCTTCTGACAGCCCCTAATACTCTGGGATCTCCCTGCATTACTTTTCTGGCTTTCTTCTCCTCCATAATCCGACCTCCTGTCTGTCGTAATTTATTTTTATTTTCAAAAATTCATATCCAATTCAATCGGACAATGATCGGAACCCATAACCTTGGAATGAATCACATGATCCTGAAGATATTTTTCCAAACCACTGGAAATACAAAAATAGTCAATCCGCCACCCCGCATTGTTCTGCCGTGCATGAAAACGATAAGACCACCATGTATAAGCTCCTTCCAAATCCGGATATAAATAACGGAACGTATCGATAAATCCATGATCGAGAACCTTCTGAAAGCAAGCTCTTTCCTCATCACTGAATCCCGGATTCTGACGATTGTTCTTTGGATTTTTCAGATCAATCTCAGAAAATGCAACATTTAGATCTCCACAGAAGATGACAGGCTTTTTCTTCTCCAGTTCCCCAAGGTATGCAAGGAAATCCGCCTCCCACTGCATGCGATAAGGCAGCCGGGCCAGCTCTGTCTGTGCATTCGGTGTATAAACCGTCACAAGATAAAACGATTCATACTCACAAGTAATCACCCGTCCCTCCTTGTCATGCTCCTCAATTCCGATGCCATAGGATACGGACAACGGCTCCTGCTTCGTAAACACTGCTGTTCCGGAATATCCCTTTCTTCTGGCATAATTCCAATACTGATGATATCCCGGAAGTTCCAGTTTTACCTGTCCTTCCTGACATTTGCTCTCCTGTATACAGAAAATATCTGCATCTGCCTCTTTAAAAAAATCCTCAAATCCCTTCTTGATGCAGGCACGAATGCCATTTACATTCCATGAAACCAGTTTCATACGTTCCTCCTAAGCTGTTTTTATTATACCTTATTTCGACTCAGAACACAATTTATTCATCAAATCATCTACATAAGCCTGATTCTTTTCATCCGTCATGATGACCAGCATATCACTGGCCTCCATCTTTGTACTTCCCTTCGGCAAAAGTTCATTTGTCCCTCTCTGGACAGCCACAATCAGGCAATGCTTTGGCCATCCAATCTCACTGATTTTCTTATTTTCCAGAACAGAACCGTGCATAATCACAAATTCCTGCAAAATTCTCTCGCCACGCATCGTCTCGGACGGTGTTTTTTGTCCTTCCAGAAGACGTTCCAGAAGACTTTCGTAAATCGGTGCGGAATGCAAAAGATTCGCCACAACATACGCCACAATGGAAACAAGAGACAGAGACAGCATCGATTTGAGTGACCCTGTCATCTCAAAGATCAACAGAATTCCCGTCAGTGGAGCGCGCACAATTGAGGAGAAGAAGCCCGCCATAGACAGACACACCACATTGTCAATATATCCCGGATCCCAGCCGAAATACTGCACACCAATCATGCCGTAGGAGGCACCGATCAGACTTCCGAGTACAAGAAGCGGAAAGAAAATTCCACCGGGCGCACCCGATCCAAAACTAATTGCCGAAAACAAAAACTTCACAACAAGTATCACAAGCAGAGAACTTAAAATCCATTCGCTGTCTGCCGCATTTTCTACGATTGCATGTCCGCTTCCCAGTACGACCGGATAGACAAAGCCAAGCACGCCCGCCAGAAGAAACGGAATCAAAAGCTTTCCCGTTCTGTTTAAAAATTTCGCCTTTTTAAATAAGGACTGCACAAACAGTGTGAAAGAATTATAAAATGCTCCCGCAAAGCCAAGCAAAATGCCAAGAAGCACGATAATCCAGTAATCATCCTGTTTGATGAAACTTCCCATCTGGAACTGAAATACCGGCTGCAGTCCCAAAATATGGGATGATATGTAATCTGCCGCAAGTGAAGATGCCATAGCAGAAACCAGCACGGAGGACGAAAAATTCTTATGCACCTCCTCCAGAGAAAACATAATACCAGCCAACGGTGCATGAAAGGCAGCCGCCAGACCGGCACTCGCACCGCAGGTAAGCAGAATTTTCTCTTCGCTTTTGTCACATTTGAGTGCTTTAGAAACACCTTTTCCAGTCATAGAACCAAGCTGTATCGACGGGCCTTCTCTTCCCAGAGACAGACCGGCAAGCAGAGACAAAAATCCTCCCAGGAATTTCGCCGGAAGCACTTTCCACCAAATCTGATCCAGCTTTCCGACCATCTCACCTTCCATCTGCGGAATACCACTTCCGGAAATCATCGGTTCCCAGTCCAGCAATTTTCCTACAATAAAAGCAAGAATCGCCAAAATCCCGAACCATCCTGCCATGCGCAGCGGATTGCCGCTGCAGTAACTCAAAATCATATTCAGCCAATCACCGGCATACGTCAGAGCAATGCGATACGCCAGCACGACAAGACCGCTGACAATACCTACAAGAAAGCCCTTGCCGACCAGATTGACCTGATAAAGACTTTTTTTTCGCCCAATCAAATGGGCTGTATCCTTTTTCACAGAATCTCCTCCCTCGATTTTTTTCCTTTTTATTATACACTGCCCCTCATTTCCTTGCAATCGTTTGAACTATCTGTTAAAGTATTGTTTATAGGTTACTGTTCGCTCTGTTCACAGTAACGTTTATAGAATCTATACACAAAGTGAGGAATTTAACATGAGTGAAGAAAACGTAAATGCAGGATGTGCACCAAGTGACTGCGCTCACTGCTCAAGCAACTGCAGTTCCAACCCGAACTACAACCAGTCACACAACACCATCACCCTGACTCTGGATGACGATACAGAATTGACCTGTGCCATCCTGACTGTTTTCCCCGTTGAGTCTAAAGAGTATATTGCTCTTCTTCCACTGGATGAAAACGGCAAAAACGAGAGCGGCGATGTGTACATCTATGCATTCTCCAGAACAGAAAGCGGCGATCCAATGCTCGCAAACATCGAGGATGATGAAGAATACGCAAAAGTTGCGGAAGCTTTCGATACCATCCTGGTAAACGCCAAAAAAGCGGAGGAGGAAGGTGCTCCTCTGGAATAAGACAATGACAGAAGCAAAAAAAGACCATTTCGCAGCCGACAGACTGTGGAATGGTCTTTTGTATTCTATACCTCTACATCAAGAGAATAATCGATATTGTCAAAATGGAAACCAAACATATGGTAGAAATCTTCCCAGTAGCCTTCGATATCAGTCAGTTCTTCTACATTTTCCGTATTGACTTTTTCCCAAATTTTCATGACTTCGTTCTGTACCTTATCTTCCAGTTCCCAGTCATCCATACGAATCTTATACTCGTCATCCGTGGAAACCTCCGGTACAAACAGTTTTGTGTGGAACAGACGGCTGATCTGCTGGATACAGCCTTCATGGGTACCCTGCTCCTTCATCACCTTATATAAGATTGCAAAATACAGCGGCACAATCGGAATGGCAGCACTCGCCTGTGTGACAAGCGCCTTATTTACGGAGATGTATGCTTTTACGCCCTCAAATTCCTGATTCATCTCCACTGCCGTTTTATGAAGATGTTTCTTCGCCTGTCCAATCGTTCCATCAGAATAAATCGGATACGTCAACTTTGGTCCGATGTAAGAATAAGCAACGGTAATTGCCCCATCGGCCAGAACACCAGCATTCTTCAGTGCTGCAATCCAGTCTTTCCAGTCCTCGCCTCCCATTACTTTGATGGTTGCCTCCAGCTCTTCTGCTGTTGCCGGATCGATGCTTTTTTCTGTCACTTCGTTTTTGCGAAGATCCAGACTCTTATTTGTAAATGTCTCTCCTGTTGTTTTCAAAACAGAATTATAAACAGTTCCGTCTGCTGTTGTTCTTCTCGGTGCAGCCAGGCTGTAAATCACCAGATCGACCTGTCCCAGGTCTTTGCGGATTACATCGATGACCTGCTCTTTGATCGCAGAAGAAAACGCATCTCCATTGATAGACTTTGCGTAAAGACCTTCTTCCTGTGCGAATTTTTCAAAGGCTTTTGTATTATACCAGCCAGGTGTGGCCGTTCTCTTGCCTGCTGCCTCACGCTCGAACATCACGCCCAGTGTATCTGCTTTACAGCCAAATGCAGCCGTGATTCTGGATGCCAGTCCATACCCTGTGGATGAACCAATCACCAGTACTTTCTTCGGTCCGTCTATGATTCCCTGTTCTTCTACATATTTTATCTGTCTTCTTACGTTTTCCTCACAGCCTGTCGGATGTGCAGTTGTACAAATATACTCTCTTACTTTTGGTTCTACGATCATGATAACCTCCACTACCCTATGTAGTATTGAAAACTATATACTTTGATTGTCAAACTATTCTATCATAAAACTATTTCGAATGCAAGACAAAAAATACAGCCTGAAGTTTTTATCGCATAGATAACAAAAACCGCCCGGTCATTTTTCATGACCAGACGGCGCTGTACATTTTTTATTTTGTTGTGCTTCCAAATCCGCCATTTCGGATTTCCGTCACTTCATCATCTACGGTAATACCATACTCGACAAAGATTCCCTGCATAAAACCGTCACCCAGTTCCAGGTGCATCACCCGATCCTCATTGGAATCATTCGTAATCTTGGCAAAAATATGTCCTTCGTTGTCAGAATGGAAATAATCACTGTCGATGATTCCCACCGTATTATTCAGCTGCAGACGATATTTAAAACCCAGACCGCTTCTCGGATAGAGCTTGAGCACCCAGTCTTCCTGCATTTCCACACGGATTCCGGTAGGAATTTTGATTGTTTCTCCCGGTTCAAGAGAAAATGGCAGCGGTGCAAAAAAATCATAACCGGCAGAGCCTTTTGTTGCACGCCTTGGAAGCTCAATATTCTCATAGATTTTTTGCAGTTCCTTCTCATTTTCCGGACCGAATGTATCTGTCCATCCCTCTTTAAACTGTTGATAACTTACTTTATGAAATTTTGCAATTCTCTTCATCTGTCTGCGTCTCCTTTTCAGTCTGCGTGAAGGACTACTTTGCCTGTCTCCAGAGATTTCTGTACATCAATCACTCTCTGATTGCTGCTTCCCTTCCACTGAAGTGTAATGTCCTTTTTATCCACCTCAAATTCACCGTCGACAAGCACATCCAGATAGCGAAGCACCTCTTCACCTACCAGACTTTCCCACTTTGCACCCGTATAAAGCCACTGCGTTTTATCCGGGTATTTTCCTCTGATTTCTCTGGCAAGCGCAGTAATTCCATTCACATTACTAGGATGCATGGGATCGCCGCCGCTGTAGGTAATCCCTGATATATAAGATTTATCCAGCTCACGAAAAATCTCCTGACGCTCTTCTTCTCGAAATGCAAGTCCGCCGTTCGGATCCCAGGTCACAGGATTCTGACATTCTTTGCAGCAATGAGAGCATCCCGCCACCCAAAGGACTACCCGCAGACCATCACCGTTTAACATATCGTCCTTTGTTATATTATGATATCTCATTATACTTCCTCTGGAACATCCTTAATACTGAAACTCATACGTCCCATTTTGTCTTTGCCCATGCAGATTACTGTTACTTCATCTCCAAGGGATAATACATCTTCTACTTTGTCAATTCTTCTCTTCGCAATTTTGGAAATATGAACCATTCCCTCTTTGCCCGGTGCAAATTCCACAAAGGCACCAAATTCCTTGATGCTTACGACTTTTCCGCTCAGAATCTGACCTTCCTCAAAATCGCTGGCAATGATGCGAATCATCTCACATGCCTCATCCATCTTCTCAGCGTCTGTTCCGCATACAGATACCGCACCGTCATCTGTGATATCAATCTTCACACCTGTGCGCTCAATGATTGCATTGATGGTCTTTCCGCGCTGTCCAACCACATCACCAATCTTCTGCGGATCAATCGACATCTGCACAATCTTCGGTGCATATTTGCCCACCTCTGTACGAGGCTGTGCAATCGTCTTTTCCATGACTTCTGTGAGGATATATTCTCTTGCCTCTTTTGTTCTGGCAATCGCTTCCTCTACAATTGGTCTTGTCAGACCATGAATCTTGATATCCATCTGGATTGCTGTGATACCGTCATGTGTACCGGCAACCTTAAAGTCCATATCTCCGAAGAAGTCTTCCAGACCCTGAATATCAGTCAGTACAATGTAATCATCGTCCGTCTCGCCTGTTACCAGACCTGCGGAAATTCCTGCAACTGGTTTTCTGATCGGCACTCCGGCAGCCATCAAAGACATAGAGGATGCGCAGATACTTGCCTGAGAAGTAGAACCGTTTGATTCAAAAGTCTCAGATACGGTACGGATTGCATATGGGAACTCCTCAACAGTCGGAAGTACCGGAACCAGTGCACGCTCAGCCAGCGCTCCATGTCCGATCTCACGACGTCCCGGTCCTCTGGATGGTTTTGTCTCACCAACAGAGTAAGACGGGAAGTTGTAGTGGTGCATATATCTCTTATTTGTCTCAAATTCATCCAGACCGTCGATTTTCTGTGCGTCAGCCAGCGGAGCCAGTGTCGTAACAGTACAAATCTGTGTCTGTCCGCGTGTAAACATTGCAGAACCATGTACTCTCGGAATCAAATCCACTTCTGCTGCCAGAGGACGGATTTCTTTGATTGCTCTTCCGTCTGGACGTTTGTGATCTTTGAGAATCATTTTGCGGACAGTTTTCTTCTGGTACTGATATACAGCCTCTCCCAGAACAGCCAGCCACTCTTCATTCTCAGCAAATGCTTCTTCGAGTTTCTCCGTAATCTGACGGATGTTTTCTTCTCTCTTCTGTTTCTCGTCTGTGAAGACAGCTACTTCCATTTCTTCCGGAGGAACGATCTCTTTGATTGCTGCAAACAGTTCTTCCGGAACGGCACAGCTTTCGTATGCATGTTTCGGTTTTCCGCACTCTGCTACAATTTTCTCGATAAATGCGATGATTTCCTGATTTACTTCATGTGCCTTATAAATCGCCTCAATCATAACATCTTCTTTTACTTCGTTCGCACCTGCCTCAATCATGATCACTTTTTCTTTTGTGGAAGCTACCGTAAGCTGAAGATCCGAAATTTCTTTCATAGCCAGAGACGGATTAATGATAAACTCACCATTTACCATACCTACCTGTGTCGTTGCACAAGGTCCGTCAAACGGAATATCAGAAATACAGGTTGTGATGGAGGAACCCAGCATGGCCGGAATCTCCGGATTGCATTCCGGATCTACCGACATAACCATGTTATTTAAGGTTACATCATTGCGGTAATCCTTCGGAAACAACGGTCTCATCGGACGGTCAATGACACGGCTGGTCAGGATGGCATGTTCACTTGCCTTTCCCTCACGTTTGTTGAATCCTCCCGGGATTTTTCCGACTGCATACATTTTCTCCTCATACTCCACGCTCAGAGGGAAGAAATCGATTCCTTCTCTCGGCTTATCAGAAGCAACTGCGGTGGATAACACAGTCGTATCACCATAATGCATCAGAGCAGCACCGTTTGCCTGTTTTGCCACACGGCCGATATCTACAGTCAATGTTCTGCCCGCAAGTTCCATAGAATAACTTTTGTACATACTCATTTTTCTCCTTTTTCTTAAATATTGCGCGAAAGTCCGAAACAACTGAAAAAAACACTTTCCACAAAATGCCCTTTTCAGTAGTCTCGGCAAAATCTTTCGCAGATAAACATGAAAACAGGAGCGGATTCCTCCGCCCCCGCATTTTGAAATACCAGCCTTCTCGCAGGACTGATTATTTTCTCAGACCTAACTTCTCGATCAGTGCACGGTATCTGTTAATGTCAGTTTTCTTTAAGTAAGCCAGAAGGCCTCTTCTCTGACCAACCATTTTCAGAAGACCTCTTCTGGAATGATGATCTTTGTGGTTCGTTTTCAGATGCTCTGTCAGCTCCTGAATTCTTGCTGTTAAGATTGCTACCTGAACCTCTGGTGATCCTGTGTCACCTTCTGTTCTGGCATATTCTTTCATAATTGCTGCTTTCTTTTCCTTTGAAATCATTTTGTTTTCCTCCTAAAATTCTATCATCGCCGCACATTAAGAGTTGGTCGGAGTGTCCAGACTCTGAACATGGGCTGCTCACACTTTGACAGTATAACACATGTGATTTCTGATGTAAACTCTTTTTTAAAGCGGATTTCCATATTTTTTTCCAGTTTCAATATCTTTGTCAAGCTGCTCTTTCAAGGCTTGCAAAGATTCAAACCTTCTCTCAGGACGGACAAAATGAAAAAATTCCACCTTTGCTTCCCTTCCATACAAATCCTCCGAGCACTCAAACAGATACGTTTCCACGCCAAGAAACTGCTCGCCGCCCACCGTCGGCTTGTACCCGACGTTGGTAATACCCATATAAGAATCTTCTCCAAAATGTGTTCTCGTCACATAGACACCATTTGGAGGCATCAGTTTTTCTCTTGGAGGAATCAGATTTGCAGTCGGCACACCAATCGTCCTTCCAAGACGCCTTCCGTGTACCACTTCTCCTTCTGTTGAAAAATGATAACCGAGAAGCTCGTTTGCCTTTTCTATATTTCCCTCATTGAGCTGCTCCCTCACATATGTGCTGCTGATTTCTCTGGTGCCATCCATTTCCTTTGAAAGCACTTCTACCTCGAATCCATAGATTTCCCCCAGCTGCTTTAGCACCTTTGTATTGCCCTTTCGCTGATAGCCAAAACGGTAATCCGGACCGACTATAATATGTGCTGCATGAAGTCTCTTTACAAGAATTTCTTTTACAAAATCTTCCGGACTCATATGCATCAGCTTTTTGTCCAGTGTACACTCAACCAGAAGCTCCATTCCCATATGGTTCAGCATATGGATGCGCTCCTGGTTCGTAAGAAGTTTTTTGTCCCGATTGGAAAACGCCACCACGGTCTTTTTCCATCCCTGTTTTATTCCTAATTCCGCCACCCGCCTGATCAGCTTCTGATGTCCCCTGTGGACACCATTGAACTTTCCAAGAGTAACCACAGTGCGCTGATTTTCAGGCAGAATGGGGACTTCCTGTATATATTCCATATGACCTCCGACACGCAGTGCATGACTGCACTAGTGAAACATTTTTACCGGATAGTACCGGCGACTGCCCTCTTTGCGGGCATAAATACCGATAAAAGCCCCCTGACTGTCATACGCACGCACCCATCCCTCCAGAGAAACCGGCGTGACTGCTTTGCAATCAATGGGATTTCCATTTAAGAGCAGCTTGTCCAGACTTGGAGGACAGGTAAAGGAAGGAAGATGTGCAAACATGTCTTCCACAGATGTCACGAGCTGCATTACTTCGTTTTTCTGTGCATAAGACGCAATTTCTTCCAATGTATGACTGTTCTCAAGAGAAAAACGTTCCACACGAGTGCGTACCAGCTTTTCCATGGCAGCCCCACATCCAAGTTTCTCTCCAATATCATGACAGAGTGTTCTTATGTACGTTCCCTTGGAACAGGTTACCCGAAGCGAGATTCTCGGAAGAGTCATATCCAGTATTTCGATCTCATAAAAATGTACCGGCCTTGGCTTTCGTTCTACCTCAATTCCTTCCCGCGCCAGTTCATAAAGCTTCTTCCCGTTTACTTTCAAAGCTGAATACATCGGCGGAACCTGCATCTGATCGCCAAGAAAGCCTTTGACAGCTTTCTCTGCCTCCTCCAGGGAACAGGTCACCTCCCGTTTTTTCAGAACCGTTCCCGTTGTATCCTGTGTATCCGTAGAAATTCCAAGCAGCAATACTGTTTCATAAGTCTTCTTTTTATCTGTGAGCATATCACAGAGTCTGGTTCCCTTGCCCAGGCACACCGGAAGGACTCCGGCAGCCTCCGGGTCAAGCGTTCCTGTATGGCCGATTTTTTTCTGTCTGAGAATTCCTCTCAACTTTGCCACCACATCGTGCGACGTAAATCCGGCCTCCTTATACACATTGATTACTCCGTCTATCATTTTCTAGCCTTTCACTAACTGTTTTTCAATCTGCGCTGCCAGATTGTTCAGCACATCATAAGCAGTACCGCTCATATCACATCCGGCAGCTCTGGTGTGACCGCCGCCGCCAAAAAACAACGCTACCTGACTCACATCCACGCATCCATTGGAACGCATGCTGACTTTAAACCGCATCGGATCATGCTCATAAATAAAGACTGCCACCTCAACACCTTTTGTCAGTCGAAGCTGGTTTACAATCCCATCGAGATCCTTTCCATCCATATGATAAAACTCCATATCTTTTTTTCGAACAATACCGGCAATACAGGTTCCGTGAAGGAACAAAATGCTCTCTGTCAGAACGCGCCCCATAACCTGATTCTGCAGATAGGATTTCTGATAAAAGCTTTCATCGATAATCTTGTTAAAATCAAATCCGGTAGCCATTAACTTTCCCGCAATTTCCATGGTTCTTGGCGTTGTGGAAGAATACTGAAACACACCCGTATCGTGAATGATGCCTGTATAAATGGCAACCGCCACAGGCTGCGTAATCTTCTCAGGATCTAAAAGTGTGTAAAGCACCTCGGAAGCCGAGCTGACTGTTCCCTCCACATGATTGATGTCTGCAAATCCCTGATTGCTGATGTGATGATCCAGACAAAATGTTTTTTTTGCATTTGCAAACATATTTTCTGCCAGACCGATTCGATCCCGGCTGCTGACGTCGCAGGTAATAAACAAATCGTATACTTTGCTGTCATCTGCCTCCATCCGAATTTCATCAAAAGACGGAATATATGCAAACTCCTGCTTTGGATGATCCAGATAAACATCAACCTCAAGCTGTGGATATTCCTGTCTCAGATAGAGATACAGCCCCATGCAGGAACCAACACAGTCCCCATCCGGACGGACATGTCCGGCAATACCGATACTGCCGACATGTTCATCCAAAAGTTCTGAAATTCTTTCCATTCTTTTCACCTCTGCCCTTTACTTGTCATTCTTCGTCAACTCATCGATTTTTCTGGACATCTCCACACCGTACTCGATGGAAGTATCCAGAATAAAACGAATCTGAGGTGTGTAACGCAAATTCAGTCTGGACGCAAGCTGTCTTCTTACATATCCCTCTGCACTGTTTAATCCCGCCATCGTATCCGATCTGGCCTGATCATTGCCCAAAACGCTGATATAAGCTTTGCAGGTTTTCAGATCCGGTGCCACTTCCACGGCCGTCACAGAGGTCATGGAATGGATACGCGGATCTTTGATATCATCGCGGATAATATTGCTGAGTTCTCTTAAGACTTCTCCGTTCACACGAGTATTCTTAATGCTGTTCTTTCTCATATATTACCTCTTTATCTGTCTATATTTTTATCTTGGCACTTCTACCATGATATAAGCTTCTACCTGGTCCTCTTCTTTGACATCATTGAAGTCTTCAAATACAAGACCACACTCATATCCGGCTTTGACTTCCTTGACGTCATCTTTAAATCGTTTCAGGGAGGCCAGTGCGCCCTCATAAATCTGTTCACCCTCGCGGGTAATTCTTACTTTACAGTTTCTCTCAAAACGTCCGTCTAATACATAACTTCCGGCGATTGTACCAACACCTGAAGCTTTAAATGTCTGACGAACTTCACCGTGACCGATGACCTGCTCCTCGAAGATCGGATCGAGCATACCCTTCATAGCAGCTTCCACATCCTCGATTGCCTGGTAAATAACCTTGTACAGTCTCAAATCCACGCCTTCCTGCTCAGCAATTGCTTTTGCAGTTGCATCCGGACGAACGTTAAATCCAATAACGATTGCATTAGAAGTAGATGCCAAAGTCACATCAGACTCATTGATTGCCCCAACACCGCCATGGATGACTTTTACTACCACTTCCTCATTGGAAAGTTTTGTCAGACTCTGTTTCACCGCCTCTACAGAACCCTGTACATCCGCTTTTACGATAATCGGAAGCTCTTTGAGTGTACCGGCCTGAATCTGATCAAACAAATCATCGAGAGACAGTCTTGATTTGGTATCCTCAAGCATACGGTTTCTGTTCTCAGATACGAAGGTTGCCGCAAAGGATTTTGCTTCTTTGTCCGTATCAAAGGCAACCAGAATCTCACCGGCATTCGGTACATCACTCAGTCCAAGAATCTCTACCGGTGTAGACGGTCCAGCCTCTTTGACTCTTCTTCCCTTATCATCCATCATGGCACGGACTTTACCGGCACATGCACCTGCGGCAATGAAATCACCGACATGCAGCGTACCCTTCTGAACAAGAATAGTCGCAACCGGTCCTTTTCCTTTGTCAAGCTCCGCCTCAATGACGATACCTCTTGCCTCGCGGTCCGGATTTGCTTTCAGCTCACAGACCTCAGCAGTCAGAAGCAGCATCTCAAGAAGGTCATCAATACCCTCACCAGTATGTGCAGATACCGGAACAAAAATTGTGCTGCCGCCCCAGTCTTCCGGAATCAGCTCGTACTCGGACAATTCCTGTTTTACACGTTCAACGTTTGCACTCGGTTTATCAATCTTGTTGATGGCAACTACAATCTCAATACCGGCAGCTTTCGCATGGCTGATTGCCTCTACTGTCTGGGGCATCACGCCATCGTCTGCGGCAACAACAAGAATTGCAATGTCAGTAGAGTTTGCACCACGCATACGCATGGCAGTAAATGCCTCATGTCCCGGTGTATCCAGAAATGTGATTTTCTGTCCGTTGATCGTTACCACATAAGCACCGATATGCTGGGTGATACCGCCGGCCTCACGGTCAGTCACATGTGTATTACGGATTGCATCCAGAAGAGAAGTTTTTCCATGGTCAACGTGACCCATAACACAGACAACCGGTGGTCTTGGAACCATCTTGCTCTCATCTTCCTCTTCCTCTTTCAGAAGTTCCTCGATGACATCGACTTTCTCTTCCTGGGTTGCGATAATATCATAGCTTAATGCGATTTCCTCTGCCTGCTCGAAATCAATCTCCTGGTTCACAGTCACCATCGTTCCCTCCAGAAACAGTTTCTTCACGATGACAGATGGCTGCATTTTCATCGCTTCTGCCAAATCACGAATTGTCAGTCTCTCCGGAATGGTAATCTCTTTAATCTCCGGTTTCTTCTCCTCCTGTTTTGGCTGAGGAGTCGGTTTCTGAAGTGCCTTCGGAATGCGCATGTTTGGACGGCGTCCGCCACCCTGATTTGGTCTGCGTCCCGGTGTCTTCTCATGATCTTTTCTGTTTTTATTTTCTTTCTTATCGCGCTCTCTTTTGCTTTCTTTCTGAGATTTTGCTGCTGCCTCTACTGCAAATGCAGAAGTTTCAAAGCGCTCCTTGTTGTTATCGTTGTTAAATCTTTTTCCCTGATTGTTCTGGCCGCCTCTTTGGTTGTTCTGGCCCTGGCGTCCGCCGCCAAAACGGGAATTTCCGCCTCTTTCATTTCTGTCTTCTCTGTCGCCGCCACGCTCATTTTTGTCATTCTGCGGACGTGTGCCGCCCTGAGAACGGTTCTGATTGTTTGAGAAGCGGTTGTTCTGGCCACCTCTTTGATTATTCTGACCCTGACGGTTGTTCTGGCCGCCTCTTTGGTTGTTTTGACCACCGCGATTTTGCTGAGGTCTGGACTGATTATTCTGCTTTGGTGCCTCCTGTGCCGGCTTGGATGTCTCTGCCTGTTTCGGTGCCTCCTGTGCAGGTTTTGCCGGCTGTTTCGGTGCTTCTGCCTGTTTTACGGCGGGTTTCTTTGCGTTCTGCTGCTTTGGCGCAGCCGGACGTTTTTTCTTTGTATTTGTATTTTTGCCTCCATCGCTTGCGTTCTGCGCATGGAATACACGGATTAATTTTTTCTTTTTCTTCGGTGCCTCCGTGGTGGCTTCCTCCTGATTCATTCCCTGTTTTTCCTCGTTCACTACTGTATTTATCTCCTGACTTTTCTTATTGTTACGGTATGTCTGCCGCACCTGACCGACCAGCTGCTGTGGTACGGTACTCATATGGCTTTTGGCATCCATACCCTGGGTTTTCAGATACTGTATGATTTCCCTGTTGGACCTGCCAAGTTCCGCGGCAAGCTCATGTACTCTCATAGACATATCACTACCTCCTTTACCGATGTCACTTTACACGCATGCTTCAATCTTGTGAAGGGTAGTTTTTCATAATCGCTTTTGTAAAATTTTCATCCAGTACTGCCAAACTTGCACGGAATTCCTTACCGGTGCATTTACCAATCTGTTCTTTGTCTCCCACCAAAATCAGAGGGACTTCGTAGAAATGGCACATGTTGGAAAATTTTTTCTTTGTGTTGTCAGAAGCATCTTCTGCAACTACAACCAACAGACCTTTCCCGCTTTTAACTGCTTTTTCTGTGGCAAATTCACCACTGACCACTTTTCCTGCTTTCGTCGCCAGCCCTAACAGAGATAGTATTTTATTTTTGTTCAACTGCTTCAAACTCCTTTTTCAGTTCCTGATATACTTCCTGGGAGATGGATACTTTCAAAGAGCGCTCCAGCCCTTTGTTCTTTATTGCTTTTTCCAGACAGGCGGCATCGTAGCACAGATAAGCGCCTCTGCCGTTTTTCTTGCCTGTGGTATCCAGAAGGATTTCTCCCTCCGGTGTGCGAAGCACACGCATCATCTCTTTTTTGCTTTTCATCTCCCGGCATCCGGTACACTGACGCATAGGGATCTTATTCTTCATCCTTGCTCTCAACCTCTTCCAAAGAATCCTCTGTCTGCTCCAGGTCTTCTTCCTCAAACAGTTCCTCTGCCTGAAGCTCTTGCATGATATCAGCCTCAAATTCATCTTCCAAAAGACTCATATCTTCATCTTCCTCTGTCTCCGGTTCTTCTTCCTCATAATCATACAGGTCACCAGATTCCTTTGCCTGTGTCTCACTCTTGATGTCAATCTTAAAGCCTGTCATGCGAGCTGCAAGACGTGCATTCTGTCCCTCTTTGCCAATGGCAAGAGACAGCTGATAATCCGGAACAACAACCAGAGCCGATTTTTCATCCGGATCCGCCAAAACTGCGATCACCTTTGCCGGACTCAGTGCATTTTCAATCAGAATTGCCGGATTCTCATCCCAGTTTACGATATCGATTTTTTCACCGCGAAGTTCTTCTACAATCGCATTGACACGGGCACCATTCATACCGACACACGCTCCGACAGGATCGACATCCGGATCGTTGGACCATACTGCCATTTTTGTACGGGAACCGGCCTCACGGGCGATACATTTGATTTCCACAATCCCCTCTTTGACTTCTGTTACTTCTTCCTCAAACAGACGTTTTACCAGCTCCGGATGGGTTCTGGATACCTGGATACGAGGCCCCTTCGGTGTATCCTTCACTTCCAGAATGTATACCTTGATGCGCTCTGTAGGCTTAAAGACTTCTCCCTTCACCTGCTCATTGTCACCAAGCAGGGCATCTGCTTTTCCAAGATTGATGCTTACATTCTTACCTATATAACGCTGTACGATACCTGTTACCACATCTTTTTCTTTTCCGTAGTATTCGTTATAAACTGCTTTTCGCTCTTCCTCGCGGATTTTCTGAAGAATAACATTTTTTGCATTCTGTGTGGCAATTCGTCCGAATTCTCGGGACTGAATCGGCACATGCACAATATCGCCCACTTCCACTCTGCCATTTTCTTTCTGTGCCTGAGAAAGCAGAATCTCTGTCACGGGATCCTCCACCTGCTCCACAACTGTTTTCTCAGCTGTCACGCTGAAATCACAGGTCTGCGGGTTGATGTTCACCTTTATATTATCTGCTTTACCAAAGTGGTTCTTACAAGCCTGGATCAAAGACTGCTCAATTGCTTCGAGCAAAGTATCTTTGCTGATGTTCTTCTCTTTTTCAAGAATCGTCAAAGCTTCCAGTAATTCTGTATTCATTTTTTCTTTATCCTCCTATTAATTTTAGAAATGAATGGCTAATCTGATTAATGCAATATCTTTTTTATCAAATGTACGGGTGGTGCCCTCTTCTGTCTCAATCGTCACACTGCTATCATCATATGCCTGCAATATGCCATAGAATTCCTTTTCCCGATCAATTGCCTTATAAGTTCTGATTTCCAGTTCCTTGCCCATGCTGCGCTTGTAATCCTTTTCTTTTTTCAAAGGACGCCCAAGTCCCGGAGAACTTACTTCCATAATGTAGCTTTCCTCGATAAAGTCTTCCTCATCCAGTTTCTCACTGAACAGACGGCTGACAGCCTCACAGTCATTGATGGTAATCCCGCCTTCTTTGTCAATATAGCTGCGAAGATACCATTCTCCGGCTTCCTTCACAAATTCCACATCCACCAGTTCAAAACCCATAGAATTGAGAATCGGTGTGATCAGCGCCTCTGCTTTCTGTTCATATACTTCTCTTCTGCTCAATTTCTCACCACCTTCTTGTACTTCCAAAAGACCTCAAACATATGATAAGAGTGGACTCGCAAGCCCACTCTTATCATCGTCATACTATTAATATCTACTTTATAATACCACCGTATTCCTTAAAATGCAAGGGTTAAATTCAACTTCGCTGTTTTGTCCCCTTCGAATCACGCTTTGATAATTTCAGCCGATTCAGATTGACCTGTTTTTCTCCATACTGTGCCGTGTATTCTTTGCTGCTTTCCAAAAGATATGCACCCGTCAGAGTATCGCTCTCTGCCAGACGCATACCGCGCACGCCGATTGCTCCTTTTTTCTTCAGAGGTACCTCCTGCACCAGGAAGCGAAGGAAATATCCCTTCTCACTCTGCAAAACAACGAATTCACTGTAATCCGATACGCCCACAAAGAGCACTTCATCCTCTTGTGCCAGCTTTGTAGCTGCAATCGTTCGCTTTGTCACATCAAACTCGCAGCCCTCAACTACTTTGACCATCGACTGTTTTGTCACAAACAGAAGACTGGACGATTTCACCTGTTCCATACTCATAATCATAAGCGGACGCTCCTGCTGACTGCTGAAATTACTCAGATTATCAATCGGAACTCCCTTGTCACGCAACTTTTTCGTCGGGATATCCAGCACCTTGATCGTGTGCATTTTCCCCTGATTCGTAAAAATGCAGATCTTATCGGTATTCATACAGGTAAAAATGTATTTGTTGTCTGCATCTGCCGCCTCTTTGTTTCGGTCATAGATGGCCTTATCCATAATCTTGGCATAACCAAAACGATCCATCAAAAATACAACTTCCACTTCTTCAATTTTCTTTTCTTCCAGCACAATCTCCTCTGCATTCTCAATGGAAGTTTTTCGTTTTCTCGCATACGTTTTTTTGATTGCGTCCAGATCATCCATGATGACCTGTGCCATGCAGTCGTACTCATTCAAAATCTTCTCATAACGCGCAATATTCGCAAGCGTTGTCTCATGTTCCTTCAAAAGAGCCTCCACTTCCAGTCCGATCAGCTTATACAGACGCATCTCCAGAATCGCCGTCGCCTGACGCTCGGTAAAATTCAACATCTTTGCCATCGTCTCGCTAGTCTTTGATTTGAATTTGATTCCCTTCGTCGTTCCGCTCACCAGACATTCCTTCACCTGTACCTGATTTTTGCTTCCGCGAAGAATCTCAATGATCAGATCAATCACATCACACGCCTTAATCAAACCTTCCTGTACTTCCTTTCGCTCCACCTCTTTCGCAAGCAATGTCTGATACTTTCTCGTACACAATTCAAACTGAAAATCCACATGGTGCTCGATGATTTCTTTCAATCCGAGTGTCTCCGGTCTGCACTGTGCCACAGCCAGCATATTGACACCAAACGTATCTTCCAGCTTCGTTTTCTTATAAAGAAGATTTTTGAGATTCTCCACGTCAGCTCCCCGTCGAAGTTCCAGCACAATGCGGATTCCTTCTTTGGAAGACTGGTTGGAAATATCCATAATATCGGTCGTTTTCTTCGTCTCAACAAGGGCTGCCACATCATTTAAAAATTTTCCGATATTGGCACCGATCATAGTATACGGAATCTCCGTGATCACAAGATTTTGTTTGCCGTTTTTACCCTGCTCCACTTCCACTCTTCCGCGAATACGGATCTTACCGCTTCCCGTCTCATAAATTTTGAGCAGCTCATCCTGGTTGACCACAATTCCGCCTGTCGGAAAATCCGGTCCCTTCAGATAGCGCATCAATCCCTTCGTCGTGATGTTTTCATTTTTCATATATGCCTTCACAGCATCCACAACTTCTCCAAGATTGTGCGGAGGAATGCTTGTCGCCATACCAACGGCAATTCCCTCCGCACCGTTCACCAGAAGATTGGGAATACGCACCGGAAGCACCTGCGGTTCTTTCTCTGTCTCATCAAAGTTCGGGACAAAATCAATCACATTTTTATCCAGGTCAGCCAGATACACTTCCTGTGTGATTTTTTCCAGACGCGCCTCTGTGTAACGCATGGCAGCCGCTCCATCACCCTCAATCGAACCAAAGTTTCCATGGCCGTCCACGAGCGCCTGTCCCTTCTTAAAGTCCTGCGCCATCACCACCAGCGCATCGTAAATCGAACTGTCACCGTGCGGATGATATTTACCCATCGTATCTCCGACGATACGGGCACATTTTCGATAAGGACGGTCATAGCGGATTCCCAGCTCATACATATCGTAAAGCGTCCTCCTCTGTACCGGCTTCAATCCGTCCCGCACATCGGGAAGGGCTCTTGAAACGATTACACTCATGGCATAATCAATGTAGGATTTCTGCATCACCTCCGCATAATCGGTCCGTATGATTGTCTCTGTCTCCATCTTTTCAACTCCTTATCTGTTAAATATCAAGCTCCGCATCGCGGGCATGTTCATAAATAAATGCCTTTCTCGGCGGCACATCCGCTCCCATCAGTACCTCTGTCACCTCTGAGGCCATGCGGGCATCCTCAATCTCCACACGCTTGAGAATACGTGTCTTTGGATTTAATGTGGTCTCCCACAGCTGCTGGGCATCCATCTCGCCCAGACCTTTGTATCTTTGCAGGGTAAAAGAACCCTTGTGCGTCTTTCTGTATTTTTCCAGTGCCTTATCGTCATACAGATATTCTTCTTTTCCTTTTTTCGGCATGACTTTATAAAGCGGCGGCATCGCAATGTACACATGTCCCTCATAAATCAACTCCGGCATAAACCGGTAAAACAGTGTCAAAAGCAGCGTGGAAATATGGGCACCGTCCACATCCGCATCCGCCATAATCACGATTTTGTCATAGCGCAGCTTTGTAATATCAAAATCGTTGCCGTAACCTTCGGAAAAACCACAGCCAAACGCATTGATCATCGTCTTGATTTCCGCATTGGCAAGCACTTTGTCAATACTTGCCTTCTCCACATTCAGAATTTTTCCGCGGATCGGAAGAATCGCCTGATAATTTCTGTCACGTGCCGTCTTAGCAGAACCGCCCGCAGAATCTCCCTCCACGATAAAGATTTCACATCTGGAAGGGTCTTTTTTCTCACAATTTGCCAGCTTCCCATTGGAATCAAACGAATACTTCTGTTTTGTCAAAAGATTCGTCTTTGCACGTTCCTCTGTCTTACGGATTTTTGCTGATTTTTCCGCACAGGACAGGACATTTTTCAAGACTTCCAGATTGCGGTCAAAATAAAGGACAATCTCATCTCCCGTCACTTTCCCTGTCGCCTTGGAGGCATCCGGGTTGTCCAGTTTCGTTTTTGTCTGTCCCTCAAATCTCGGATCCGGATGTTTGATGGATACCACGGCCGTCATGCCATTTCGGATATCTGCTCCGGTAAAATTGGCATCCTTCTCCTTGAGCACGCCAATCTCTCTGGCATAGCTGTTCATCACCTGCGTAAATACCGTCTTAAAGCCGGTCAGATGTGTACCGCCCTCAGCATTATAAATGTTATTACAAAATCCCAGCACATTTTCTTGAAAATCATTTGTATACTGAAACGCCACCTCGACCTGAATGCCCTCGCACTCTCCTTTATAGTAAATCGGTTCACATACAGCCGTTTTATTTCTGGTCATCTCTTTGACAAACCCAATGATGCCGTCCGGTTCATGATACTCAATTCTTTCTGTCTGTTCTTCTCTTCGGTCTTCAAACACAATCGTCAGATTCGGATTCAGATATGCCGTCTCATGCATCCTGCTTTTGACTTCCGTTGCTGAAAATCTCGTCTTCTCAAAAATTTCCGGATCCGGCAGGAAATTGATCTTTGTCCCTGTCGTCCTTGTTTTTCCTAATACAGGAAGCAATCCATCGACAAGCTCCTCTGTGGGAATTCCCCTCTCGTATCGATCATGATGAATCTGCCCACCTCTGCTGATTTCAATATCCAGATACGTGGACAATGCGTTTACAACCGACGAACCTACACCATGCAGTCCTCCGCTTGTCTTATACGCGGAATCGTCAAATTTACCGCCGGCATGCAGCGTCGTAAATACCAGACGCTCCGCCGGCACTCCCTTCTCATGCATGTCAACAGGAATACCACGACCATTGTCCACCACCGTACAGGAGCCGTCTTTCTCAAGAAATACCTGAATCTGATCACAAAATCCGGCCAGATGTTCATCCACCGCATTATCTACAATTTCATAAATCAGATGATTCAGACCTTTTCGAGAAACGCTTCCGATATACATTCCCGGTCTTTTCCGGACCGCCTCCAGTCCTTCCAAAACCGAGATGCTGGTCGCGTCATAACTGTTTGTTTTTGCCATACTTATTCTTTCATCCTTTCTTTTCCTGCCTTTTACGAAATCCTGATATTCAGAATCTCTTCCAATGCCTTTGCGACACCATCCTGGTCATTTTCTGCTGTCACATAATCTGCCAGTTCCTTCACACGATCCGGCGCATTTCCCATCACAACCGATGTGCCAGCCCATCTGAGCATATCGAGATCGTTGTTGCTGTCCCCGATTGCCATGATATTCTCCGCAGACAGCCCAAGATGTTCTGCCAGTTTCTGAAGGCCACCTGCCTTTCCCCAGAGCCCGTTCACCAGTTCAATATTCAAGTTGAACACAGAGATGGGATAACAATTTTCCAAAGAAGCAATTTTCCCCTTAAGCTCATCTTTGACACTTTCACTGCCGCATACAATGTGAAACTTGGATATTTTGCGCTGTGGATCCTGCATAAACGCATCCAGGCTCTCATGTATGAGGTTGGTCGACATCAACTGTTCGATATAATCCTTTGACAGACCAATCCCCGTCAGATATTCTTTTCCCGTCAGCTCGGCATGCGCGTCAAACGCCTCATAAAGTTCCAAAAAGCAATCATACTCACGCGCATACGCAAATACCTTGCTGGAAATCTCATATGGAATTGCTTCCGCATAGATCATCTGCTCTTTCTCGGCATCTGCTACCGTCGCACCGTTGGCATTGATAAAATACCGAAGACCTGGAATGTCACTGAGTACCACACGTGCATTTCGATAAGAACGCCCTGTCGTCGGCACCACAAGATAGCCAGCCTCAATAGCCTGTATCACTGCCTTCTTCGTTTTCTTTGAGATGGAACAGTCGGAGCGAAGCCAGGTTCCATCCAAATCGATTGCTATTAATTTTATATCTTTCATATTTTCAATCCTATCGTTATTTTTTTGCAAAGCTCATTATACCAATAATCCGCAAAAAGTCAAAGTCCGTTGACGGAATTTTATTTTCTCTTTATAATGAACTGCATAAAGGAGGTTTATAATTTTTATGGAAAAACTCAAAAGAATTCTGGCATGGACAGCGATTATCCTTCTGGTCGGCATGTATGTCATCACGCTCATTCTGGCAATTGTTGATTCCTCTGCCGCAGGAGTGATGTTCAAGGCATCCTTCGCCTGCAGCTTTCTGATTCCGATTATGCTCTATGCATATATGCTCGTCTACAAATGGACGAAAGACCGAAATGATTCTGATAAACAGTAACTTTTTTCTTTTTCAGATAGGAATAAGGATTTGATTATGAAAACATTTGATTCCATACATCAGGAAGAGTTTCTATCTCTTCTGGAGGAGCTGTGCCAAATTCCTGCCCCTTCCGGACAGGAAGAAGCGCGCGCTTCTTTTATTCAAAACTGGATTGACCGGGAATGCAAACTGGCTACGGTAATTGACAATGCCAAAAATGTACGGCTTCCCATAAATTGTCAAAATAGTTCCGACATCACGCTTTTGATGGCACACACGGATACCGTTTTTTCCGATATAGTCCCGATGCCGGTTTTGCGCACCGACACACGCATCGCAAGTCCCGGAGTCGGTGATGACACCGCCTGTGTTGCTATGCTGCTGCTTCTTCTCAAATATAAAAAACAGGATTTTTATGATTCGCAAAAAAGTTTTCTTTTTGCATGGAATTCCTGCGAAGAAGGACTTGGAAATCTAAAAGGCTGCCGCCAAATCATGGCAGATTATGCCGGACG
The DNA here is from genome assembly GCA_022787145.1 of Lachnospiraceae bacterium. Taxonomy (GTDB): domain Bacteria; phylum Bacillota; class Clostridia; order Lachnospirales; family Lachnospiraceae; genus JALFVM01. The sequence goes on from JALFVM010000212.1 coordinate 84,110, forward strand.
CATCACACAGGTAATCTCTTTTGACGGAGGTGTGGCAGGCATCTGCAATCATGCCGTCGGTTCGCTTCGCTATCAGGTCAGTCTGTACACAAAGGGCGGACATTCCTACAACGATTTCGGCGAAGAAAACGCCATTCACGCCATGAGCTGCCTGATTGCGAAACTTTACGAACTTAAGGTTCCTTCCACAGGAAGAAACACCTACAATGTAGGTACCATAAACGGCGGTACTTCCGTCAACACCATCGCACAATCCTGCAGCTGTCTGTTTGAATACCGCTCAGATATGCGCGAAAATCTTGCCGCTATGGACGCCTTTTTTCACCACACACTCGATGCATTTGCCAAATCACATCCAAACATAAAAATCGAGCGGAAACTTGTAGGCGAACGTCCGTGTACCGGCGATGTAGACCCAAAAGCACAGCAGGAACTGACGGCACTTGCACTGGACAGCATCACACGGATCAGTGGCTTGGCGCCCGTTGTCAGCTCTGGTTCTACCGACTGCAACATTCCACTGTCTCTTGGCATTCCTGCCATCTGTTTTGGTGGATTGATGGGAGACGGTGTCCACACACGGGAAGAATACGTAACCATTCCCGCTTTGATGCAGGAAGCTCGTATCATCGAAGATTTTTTAGAAAAGCTGATATAAAAAAAGAGGTCTTTTTCCCGCACAGCCAGCCTGGAGTCTTCGCCATCCTTTTACAACGAACACCCCGCACAGCCAGCTTTGGCCACGCGGGGTGTTCTTATTTTTCTCTTTTATTTGTTACGGAAGATGATATCGTTACGTCCCGGTCCATTGGAAACCATAGTGATCGGATATCCAATCTGTTCTTCTACGAATTCTACATATTTGCGGCAATTCTCCGGAAGATCCTCGTATTTCTTGATTCCGCGGATATCGCATTTCCATCCCGGAAGTGTCTTAAGAACTGGTTTTGCTTTCTCCAGAAGATGCGTCGTCGGGAAGTCTGTTGTCACTTCTCCGTTAATCTCATAGCCAACACATACCGGAATCTCATCCAGATATCCCAGAACATCCAAAACAGTAAACGCAACATCAGTTGTTCCCTGTACACGGCATCCATATTTGGAGGCAACACAGTCGAACCATCCCATACGTCTCGGACGGCCTGTTGTTGCACCGTACTCACCGCCGTCACCACCACGGCGTCTCAGCTCATCTGCTTCCTCACCGAAAATCTCAGAAACGAAAGCACCTGCTCCTACTGCACTGGAGTAAGCTTTGCATACGGTAATGATCTTCTTAATCTCGTATGGAGGTACACCTGCTCCAATCGCACCGTACGCTGCCAGTGTGGAAGAAGAAGTTACCATTGGGTAAATTCCATGATCCGGGTCTTTCAGGGAACCAAGCTGACCTTCCAGAAGGATTTCCTTACCCTCTTTGAGTGCCTGACTTAAGAACAGCGGTACATCGCATACATAAGGTGCTACCATTTCCTTATAAGACATCAGTTCTTCATAAATTTTCTCCGGTTCCAGTAATGGTTTGTGATAGAGATGCTCCAAAAGCACGTTTTTCTGCTGGCAGACTCTCTCGATTTTGTCCATCAGCTCATCTTTTTCCATAAACAGCTCACTTACCTGGAAACCAATCTTTGCATATTTATCGGAATAGAAAGGTGCAATTCCTGATTTTGTGGAACCAAATGATTTTCCAGCCAGTCTTGCTTCCTCATAAGTATCAAACAGAATATGGTAGGACATTACCATCTGTGCTCTGTCTGAAATTTTAATCTTCGGTGCCGGAACTCCTTTGTCAATAATTCCCTGGAGCTCTTTGAAAAATACCGGAATATTCAAAGCTACACCATTGCCGATTACGCTTGTAGTATGATCGTAAAAAATACCGGATGGCAAGGTATGCAATGCAAATTTACCATAATCATTCACGATCGTATGACCTGCATTGGCACCGCCCTGGAATCTCACGATAATATCTGCTTCTTTTGCCAGCATATCGGTAATCTTACCCTTTCCTTCGTCTCCCCAGTTTGCTCCTACAACTGCCTTAACCATTTTTTTGCATCCTCCTGATACGTTTGTTTATTGTATTGTCAATTTTATCTGTTTTCTCACATGACAAATTTATTATACTACAGTCTTTTTCATAAGTAAAATCAATATTGTTTATACTTTCCATAAGTAATCATTATATAATTCTTGCAAAGCACTCGCCTTCTGTTATAATAAAAATACGCATTTTAAAAATTTTTCATCGCAAGAAAGGAACATGTCATGTCCGTCACCGTCAATCTGGAATATTACAAAATTTTTTATTATATCGTCAAAAACGGCAGCATCACAAAAGCCGCCAGAGAACTGAACCTTTCACAGCCCGCCGTCAGCCAGGGCATCAAGCACCTGGAAGTCGCCCTCGGTGTCTCTTTGCTTGTTCGTTCTTCCAAGGGAATTCGTCTGACTGCCGAGGGCGAAATGCTGTACAGTCACGTCGCTCCCGGCTACGAATCCATTGAACTCGGCGAGCACCTGATCCGCGAAATGCAAAATCTCCACACCGGAGAAATCCGCATCGGTGCCAGCGATATGACACTGCAGTTTTACCTGCTTCCCTATCTGGAAAAGTTCCACATGCTCTACCCCAATATCAAAGTCAATGTCACCAACGGTCCCACACCGGAGACAGCCGAGTACCTGCACCAGGGAAAAATTGACTTTGGCGTCATCAGCACACCTTTTGAAGGTTCCAAAAACGATCAGCTGATTCCTGTCAAGAATATTCAGGATACCTTTATCGCCGGACCGAAATTTTTTCAATTGAAAAACCGCCGTCTGAAATATCGGGAACTGGAACATCTGCCGCTGATTTGTCTGGAGGAAAAAAGCAGCACTCGCAGATACATCGACCGCTTTCTGGCGCAGCAGGACATTGTTCTCCATCCGGAGTTTGAACTGGCAACCAGCGATATGATTGTACAGTTTGCACTGCGAAATCTCGGAATCGGCTACGTCATGAGCGAATTTGCGCAGCCTTATATCGACCAGGGACTTCTCTTTCCACTGACGTTTCAGTCTCCGCTTCCCAAACGAAGCTTCTGTATTATAAAAAACAAAGAAGGACATATATCGGCGGCCGCAGCCAAGATGCTCGATATCCTGCTTCCAGAAGAAACATTTTCTGTTTGAAGCATTCTGTAGGAACCTCTACTAATTAGATTGATAATCCTTTTTGTCTGTGCTATAGTAAAAACAGAAAAAATAAGGAGGTACATATCATGAAAAAATATGAATGTGATCCATGCGGCTATGTATATGATCCTGCAGAAGGTGACCCAGATAACGGAATCGCACCAGGAACAGCATTTGAAGATCTTCCAGAAGATTGGGTTTGCCCAATCTGCGGCGCAGGCAAAGAAGACTTCAGCGAAGCTGAATAGGAAACCGCAATTAAAAACACGAAAAAGAGGGATTGTCCGGCGACATCCCTCTTTTTTCGTATTTATTTCTTTGCAGTCAATGCAGCTCCCATAGCACCTGCATAGCGTCCCATAGGATGGCTTCCCACTTCACAGCCAATCTTCTCAGACAGAACCTCCAGAAAATACGGGCTGTCACAGAGCCCTCCTGTCAGTTTTACCTTGCCGATGATTCCGTGACGTTTACACAGATTTCCCACTCTCGAGGCAACGGAGTCAATCACGCCTGCTGCAATATCTTCTCTCTTTTTTCCGGATCCGATGTGGCTGATGACTTCCGATTCCGCAAAAACAGTACACATAGCGCTGATAGACAATGCCTCGCCCCTCTTAGCCATCTCATACATCTCGCCGAGGGATGCACCAAGCCTTGTCGCCATGACCTCAATGAATTTTCCAGTTCCTGCGGCACACTTGTCATTCATCAGAAAGTCTGTCACCAGGCCATTTTCCACCTTAATAATCTTCGTATCCTGACCGCCCACATCCACAATCGTAAACGCATTCTGCGCTTCGTCCTGGTCATGAAACAGCTTCCAGCCGCCTTTTCCGTGGCAGGTAATCTCCGTCACAATCCGAGCTGCATAATCAACACAGATTCTTCCATAACCGGTTGCCACGCACACAAAATCTTCACCGTAGCCTTTTTCTTTGAGTTTCTCATAAATGGCCTCTGCTGTCTCCCTTCCATTCCAGCCGGTTGGCATGGTGAAAGCCTCCACCACGCCATCCTCATCCATCACAACCGTTTTGGAAGCAGTAGAACCAATGTCAATTCCAACAAAATACTTCGCCATGTCCGTTCTCCCTATTTTTGAATCGTCTCCAGGAACGCTTCCAGTCGAGTATTGATCTGTCCGCTGTCAGCCTGGGAATAATCCGTCTCAATCTCCAGATATGGGATTCCCTTTGCCATCACTGTCTTCTTGACATTGTGTGCCTCAATCGCATATGTATGACAGGACTGCAGAATGATCTCCAGCACACCGTCAACCTGATAGTCGTCAATCATCTCACTGATGTAGTCCATACGAGACTGGTTCGGACTCATAACCGAGCAGTTGATATTCAGATATTTCTTGGCAAGTGCTCTTGTCACAGGAAGACCCGTATCTACCTTCTCAATTTTTTCGCGTGTACCATTGCAGCAGTCAAATGCAACAACATCAGCACCGAGAAGCTCAATTGCCTTGATGGTTTTCTCGCGCACACCACTGTTCGGACATCCGGTCACAAGAATTCTCGGACGAGAGGAAGTTTTTCCTTTGTAATTTTCTTCCCAGTCTTTGAGCACTTCCTTTGTACGTGCCTCAATAACATCACAACGCTGCTCGATATCCGGTGTAAATCCAAGAGAATCGAGACGTGTGCCCATCTCATATCCAGATAATGGTGCCGGATTGAGCTTGCCGAGATTCAGATAATCAAGCATCACGTCGCGCTCTCTGTTTTTGATCTCAATGGCTTTTCTGACATCATCTTCTGTGATGGTAATTCCGTAAAAATCCTCCAGTTTTTTCCAGAAACGTTTGATTTCCAGCTCCCACGCGTCTAAAGCGGCCTCATCTCTTCTTGCAGGAAGCTGCATGACATATGTCTCTTTCAGATCATTCATCAATTCAAACATTTTCTTCTTACCATCGCAGGTCGTCTCACCCACAATAAAATCAGAAAAATAAAAGTATGGACAGGTATCGGTCAGCGCAAATCCATAGCTTGCCTTAATCAATGGACAAAGATTGCGCGGAAGGTCTGCTTCCGCTGCGCTGATTGGCTCTTCACTCGTCGCACAGAGCGGCACAGCCACTGCTCCTGCTGCCAGTATCAATTCATACGGAACAAACGAGCAGTAAATACCTACAATTCTCGTTCCCTGTTCTTTCAATTCCTTCATGCGCAAAAATCCTGCTTTTCTTGCATCTGCATATGTCTCAAAATTTTCTGGTAATTTTAACATGTTTTTTCCCCTTTACATTTATTTTATAAAACGGATATTTATCATCCGCTTTGCTGCTTACCTATTTCGATTAAATCATCAGTTCCACAGCCTTATCATAGCTAAGACCAAGTTCACGAATTTTGTCCTCATAGAGTGGATACTCTTCCGTTGGCATACGCCAGGCCAGTCCGCACCCCGCTGTAATTTCGGTCGGAATTGGGATCAGCCGCCCCGGAATCTGGTGTTTTATCGCGCTTTTTTCCATCGCCATCGCCTCGGTCGTGGTATGGAACGTCAGTATCCGATATGTTTTTCTCTGCCTCATATCACTTCTTCCCCCGTTTCTTCTGCAAGTTCTCTGACAGCCGCAATAGCCCGGTCAATCTCTTCTTCCGTATTAAAATACGAAAAGCTAAAACGCACCGCACCCTGGTGAACGGTCTGCAATGTCTCATGCATCAGGGGTGCACAGTGAGCTCCTGCTCGAACACAAATTTCATAATCTTCCCAGAGGATGTCACTGATTTGTCCCGAATCTTCCTCTCCGATGTTGAGCGTCACGATGGAAGTGCGCATTTTGGCATCGATATCCCCATATAAAATCACACCTGGAATGTTTCTCACACCGTCAATGAACCTGCGTGCCAGCGCCCGCTCGCGCCTTCCAATCTCTTCGACTCCCGTTTCCAGCAAAAATGCAAGAGCCGCATTCAATCCTGCAATTCCATGACCGTTAATTGTTCCGGCCTCCAGCGCCGTCGGCATCACAGAGGGATGCTCGTGATCGAAACTGTGAACACCGCTTCCGCCCACCTTAAACGGTGCAATTTCGATTCCCTCACGAACGTAAATACCTCCCGTTCCCTGCGGTCCCATCAATCCTTTATGCCCGGTAAAACAAAGCACATCAATTCCCATTTCTTTTACAGACAGCGGGATGGCTCCCGCTGTCTGAGAAGCATCCACTACAAGCAGCAGATGATGACGTCTGGCAAACGCAGAAATAATCGAAAGGTCTGTCACATTTCCAGTCAGATTTGACGCATGTGTGATGACAATCGCCTTTGTATTCTCTCTGTAAATCTCTTTCAGTTTGTCATACTCCATTCTGCCCTTCTCATCTGCCGGCAAAAAGGATAACTCCACGCCCTGCTGTTTCATGCGATATAACGGTCTCAACACAGAATTGTGCTCGCAGACAGTCGTAATCACATGATCTCCCGCCTGAAACAATCCATTGATTGCAATATTCAACGATTCCGTGGCATTGGAAGTAAATGCAATTCTCGATGCATCTGAAATTTCAAATAAATCCGCCAGTTTCTGTCTCGTATCATAAATCAGACGCGCCGCATTTAAAGTCGGTGCATGCGCACCGCGTCCGGCATTTCCAATTTTGGAGAAAGACTGATAAACCGCCTCTGCAACCTGAGGCGGTTTGTGAAAAGAAGTGGCCGCATGGTCAAAATACATCATGGCTTCACCAACAGACTTGCCTTTGTCATTTTTTCTGCAATGACATACATATTCGTCACACTTCCTACCTGAAGTTTCTCAGACAGGCCATAGTGATTCAGGCAAGTTCCGCAGGTAAGAATCTCCACGCCCTGCGCCTCCAGTGATTTCAAATCCTCCAGCGTCGGTGCATCCTCGCAGGTCAGCTTTGCACCGCCATTATAAAACAGCATCGTGGAAGGAAGACTTTCCTGCTGCGTCAGCGCATAGATAAAACCTTTCATCAAAAGCTTTCCAAGATCTTCGTCGCCTTCTCCCATCGTTTCCGATGCAATCACAACCACTGTGTTGTTTCTTGCATCCGGTGTACAGACAACCGGCGTCTCCTGGACTTTGCCCTCGCCTTCCACTGTAATAATCACCTGATATTTTCCATCTTCCAGCTTGCAGGATTTCACCGCACACTGTTTTTCCTTTGCCATTTTTGTCAGATTCTGGACAGCAATCTCGTTGTCCACTAAAACCTCAATCTCTCCTGCGCCCTGCAGTTCGTTCATTGCCTTAATCGTTTTTACAACTGGAATCGGGCACGCATCTCCCATTGCATTTACCTGTACCATATTCATTCCTTCTTTCTCTACATTCTTGTATCTGCTCTGTGATTCTAAACAGTTACACATTCTTTCTTTATCATAGCATTTTTATCGTTTCTTATCCAATTATTTATAGAAATCATTTTTGCCGATTTATAGTTTTTATCTATAAATCAATATTCTGACAAGCTGATTTTCGAACATTAGCCATCCATTCCAAAGGTAGAGCCCTTTAACGCAAGTCCTGCCACTTCTGCCAGACGATACAGCGCCTCCATCGCAATCGAAACGGTGCTCTCCACATGAATAAAATCCGTAGCACTGTAATCAAAAAGAATGTTTGCCTGGGCAGAAAATTCTTCATCCTCATCCCAGAAAAAGATTCTTACCGGCATACAGTCGAACGATTTCAATTCATATCCCACATCTCCATGTTCCAGCTTCGTTCCGCCAAGCTGGATGCAAGCCTGCTCCAATTCTTCGGCATGTCCGGCAAATGTAGCCGCCAGCGGTTCCAGAATCCCTTTTTGAAAAGCAGGAGCAAACGGAGAAGCACCTCGAAGATCACGAAACGGCACCCAGCGGCCAGTCAGAGCGGCATATTCCTTGCAGTATCCAAACAAGGTATATACATTCAACTTTGTATTGTTGCTGACAAGTCTGTCATCCTCCATCGCCTCAATTTCCCCTGTCTCTTTCTGAATACCAAGCTTTCTTGCGAACAAATACAGCGTCAGATAATCCCCTTCATCCTTCAATTCCGGCAATTTCTCCATCAATTCTTTCGCATTCATCTGTAAAAATTTTTCACTCCACTCCTGACAGAGTTTCGCATAATTCGACATTTACCCTTCCTCCTCTTTTGGAAGAATCACAGAAAATTCCAGAAGTTCATTTTCTTCCGCAGCATCCTCACATACCTTCCATACTTTTTTAAAATATTGCTTCATTGTATCATCAAAAAAACCATCCATATCAACTTCCAAAGTAATCTGCTCTGCACGCTCCGTCAGACAATCATACAGAGCAGAGAGATTTCCCCCGTAATAATCCGGAAAATTGAGTCCGATTTTTATGTATTCCTGCAATTCTTCCGGCGTGTAAAATTCACTGCTTACAATACTCAGTTCTTTCATCCGATGCTCCTTAATATAATTGTTCAAACGTCTGGTAGTGATCTCCCGTATAATAAATCAGTCCGTCATTGGAAAACACAATGCGTTCGCTTCCACGGTAACCTCCCGTGTAATTGATATCGCATTCTGTCCAGATTCTGCCTGCAGCATCTGGAAGCTGTCCATCGTAATTCTTAAATTCGCTTCCGCCAATACTCATACCAGGAAGCACCTCATCCAGATTTCCCTCTTTGCTGTCCCATCCGGCATTTCTCGCTTTTGTTTTAGAAACAAAATTGTCTGGCAGGTGTCCATACGTGTGAATGTATAGTGCCACTTCATCCTTGCTTGTATACGTACCATCCTCTGATATTGCTGAATTTGAAGACGACTCATCAGATTTATTTGATACATCCAAATCTGATGCTGACTGTTGTGTCTCTAAAGTTTGGTTATCCTGCTGGGAAGACTCCACCTGGTATCCGCCAAAGACTACTACCAGAATAGAAAGAAGAATCAGCAGAAAATTTTTCAATTTTTTCATTTTTTACATTTCCTTTCTACTACAATGTATTTATGGTTCATAACTCTTACAACCAGTAAGAAATGACCCATCTATTTTTTCAATACGTTTCACTTAAGATTGTCCGGCCCAAATCCAAGAGGCAGCAGTTCTTTTAATGTGTATTCCAACGGCTCCTCCTCTCCATTCGCCAAAACAATTTTGAAGGTTTCTGGATCACAGAATTCCATCATCACCTGACGGCAGACACCACATGGTGCACATGGAGCATTTCCATCAGTTTCCTCCATCCCACCTGCAATCGCAATCTTTGTAAATTCTCTTTCTCCCTCATATACAGCTCTGAAAAATGCCGTTCTCTCTGCGCAGTTTGTCGGTCCATACGCAGCATTTTCAATGTTGCATCCGTGATAAATTTTCCCGCTCTTTGTAACAAGAGCCGCACCTACACTGTGATGGGAGTACGGAGCATATGCACGTTCTCTGACTTTTTTTGCCTCTAAAATCAACTCTGCATTTGTCATTTATTCTTTTTCCTCCTATGGAACCATTTTTCAGTTTCATTTTTTCATAAGCTACTTTATACTACCTCCTAGTACATCGAATATATGCCTCTTTTAGCATCGCGATCTCCCTCGCCCATCCTTCATCGTCATTCGGTGTCTCCAGTACAAACGGAAGATGACACAAAGCCGGATGATTGATGATGCGCCCAAACGCTTCCAGACCGATGTGTCCCTGTCCAATTTTCTCATGTCTGTCCTTGTGCGCACCAAGAGGATTCATACTGTCGTTGATGTGAATGGCTTTAAGGCATTCAAGACCAATCACACGGTCAAATTCCTGCAAGACGCCATCCAGATCGTGTACAATATCGTATCCAGCATCCCACACATGGCAGGTATCAAGACAAACGCCCATCTTCTCCTGTAATTTTACGCGGTCGAGAATAGCACGAAGTTCCTCAAAAGAACGTCCCACTTCGCTTCCCTTTCCTGCCATCGTCTCCAGGAGAACCGTTGTCGTCTGCTCCGGTAAAAGCACATCATTCAAAACCTCTGCAATTTTCTCAATCCCGATCTCTGCCCCCTGTCCCACATGACTTCCAGGATGAAAATTGTAATAATTTCCCGGAATATATTCCATGCGCTGCAAATCATCTGCCATTGTTTCTCTGGCAAACACACGAAGATCCTCCTTTGCCGCACAGGCATTCAGCGTATATGGCGCATGCGCAACAACCGGTCCAAACTTCTGTTCCTTTGCAATTTCCAGATATTTCTGTACATCCGTTTCTTTGATTTCTTTCGCTTTTCCGCCTCTTGGATTTCTGGTAAAAAAAGCAAACGTAGAAGCCCCCAGTTTGATCGCCTGCCTGCCCATTGCCGCATATCCTTTCGATGACGAAATATGACTTCCTATATAAAACATGCAAAACTTCCTTTCTTTTCTATTCTAATTTATTCTGAAATATTGTATCATATTGACTCATCACAAAAAAGAGTATTTTCAGATGCACCCGGAGTCAGCTTTTTCACCAACAAACTACGCTTGGTACGGGTATCTCTCTTTATTTGCAATTTTGAATAAATCTGATTACTGTATTGCTTGATGGTTCCCTCCGAAAGAAAAAGTTTCGCAATTCTTCTGGGTGCTTTCAGTTCTAACGCAGGGAGGCTGTGACTCATTCCGAGCCACAGCCTCCTTTCTCTTATCTTTCATTTTCTTACAAATGTACGATTTGAATGTTATTCTATAAACATCGCATCCCCAAAGCTAAAGAAGCGATAACGCTCTTTGACAGCTTCTTCATAAGCTGCCATAATCTGCTCTTTTCCTGCCAGTGCAGATACCAGCATCAAAAGTGTGGATTCCGGAAGATGGAAATTCGTGATCAGTCCGTCAATCATCTTGAAGGAATAACCCGGATAAATAAAAATCTCTGTCCAGCCGCTTTTTGCCTGAAGAATTCCATTTTCATCAGTCGCAGATTCCAGCGTCCGGCAGCTTGTTGTTCCAACCGCAATTACACGGCCTCCGTTTTTCTTCGTCTGGTTAATCAATTCCGCCTGATCCGGCTCAACCACATAAAACTCCGAATGCATATGATGGTCTGTGACATCTTCCACTTTCACAGGGCGGAACGTTCCAAGTCCCACATGAAGCGTTACGTGTGCAATGTTGACACCCATTTCTTTTACCTGCTGCAAAAGTTCTTCAGTAAAATGAAGTCCAGCCGTCGGTGCCGCTGCTGATCCTTCGTGTTTGGCATATACCGTCTGATATCGATTCTTGTCCTGCAGCTTGTGTGTAATATAAGGCGGAAGCGGCATCTCTCCAAGCTGATCCAGAATTTCCTCAAAGATTCCCTCGTAAGAAAACTGAATCAGGCGATTTCCCTCCTCTACAATATCCAGAATTTTGCCCGTCAGAAGTCCGTCACCGAAACTGATAACAGCACCCGGCCTTGCTTTTTTGCCAGGTTTTACTAAAGTTTCCCAGACATCATTCTCGCGGCGTTTCAAAAGAAGCAACTCAATGACAGCTCCTGTATCGACTTTATGGCCATACAATCTGGCTGGAATGACTTTTGTATCATTAATAACCAGACAATCACCCGGCTTTAAAAAATCAAGTACATGTTTAAAGTTCGTATGCTCGATGTCACCTGTTGTTTTATCTAAATGTAGCAGCCTGGAAGCACTTCTATCTTCAAGAGGATCCTGTGCGATCAGTTCCTGGGGCAGATCAAAATAAAAATCACTTGTTTTCATAAATTTCTTTCACTCCTTCGTATTCTCAGATAGTATAGCACCTGTCTCAAACTCCTTCAAGAAAAAGTTACTCAATTGGTGCATTTACACGTTCAAGAATCCGCTGCGCTTCGTCTCCCTCAGCCGGTGTCGGCTGATAATTGTTATAATCATATTCCGAGGAGACACGACATGGAATGATATTAATATTGTCATCCTGTGCTACTTCATCACCGGTTACTGTAAATGTCTGCTGGAAAATGTAAGTATCCATGTCACTCGGATAAGAATTTCCTCCAAAGCAGAAGTTCGCAAGGCTGTAGGCAATGTAACGTCCCTTGTATTTCTCGACCGGCTGAATCACATGTGGATGATGGCCAACAACAAGATGAGCACCTTCATCAATTGCCATATGTCCCAGTGTAATCTCATTGCTGTCCGGACTTGTCTCTTTTTCATTTCCCCAATGGAAAACAACAATGATCAACTGTGCCCCGTCCTGTTTTACTTTGGCAATATTATCTTTCAGCTGCTGTTCCCGTTCCAGATGGTCATACAACTCATAGATACCAACTAATCCAACTTTCACACCATTTGCATCCACGACAGCAGTCGTGTCATACCCAAATGGTGTAATGCCCGCATTCGTCAGGTTATTTTTAGTATCCTCAAATCCCTGTTCCCCGTAATCATGGCTGTGATTATTGGCAATCGTAGCGGCCTCCACAGAACTTCCCGACAAAATAGAAACAAAGGAAGGATCGCCCTTGAAGGCATAGAGATTTTCACATCGTTCCTCAGAAGTTGTCAGAGTTCCCTCAAAATTTACGATTGTCAGATCGTCCTGTTCAAAAATCGAACGCACATTTTGTAGGAAATAATCAGCGCCATAATTTTCAAAGTATGCATTCACACTGGTGCTGTAATCAAAATTTTCATCTGTTCCAAGTGTGCAGTCTCCAACCAGCGTTACCCTCACAGAAGTCGGTGTCTGTTGTGTTTCCTCATCTACTGCCACAACTTCAGATGAATCTGCTTTTTTCGATGCACCTTTTTTGAGTTCTGAGGCCGCACGCACACCAGAAACAAGTGCCACAATTACCATAATACTCGCTGCTGCAATCAGGAAATAGCGCAAAAGAAGATTCTTTTTCTGCTGATCATCGTATTGGTCCAGCCATCCAAATGGAAGATGAATCTTAAATGTTTTTCCCTTCTTTTTTTTCGTGTCTTTCGTCTCCATAATTTTTTCCTTTTCTGATTATTTTTGCTATTTTCCATTCTATCACATGGTATAGTCAGGCGCAATGTCTATCCACTCAATTCCTGTTTGTCGGGTTGTATGTGCACCGCTTTTCTGGTCAACGAAGCAGAGTCTCAACGTCAAGGTTGGGGTTGAGGGTTTCCGAACGGCCATTCGCACAGGGCAGGTTTTCTATATCAAGTGCGATATCTCCGCTTCCGCTGGCAACCTGTTGATTTTCTTGTCTGGCTGCGCCGCCTATAGATTGCTTTACAAACAAACTCGCACGCGGTGCTCAAACAGTGTTTGCAAAGCAATCGCTATGC
>JALFVM010000030.1 GCA_022787145.1 Lachnospiraceae bacterium
CTATGAAAGAAAAATTTTACAGATTCATGCAGGGACGATATGGGTCAGACCAGTTTTCCAGATTTCTGATCGGAGTTGATTTTGTGTTGATTTTTCTATCGTTGTTTATCAGGAAAAATCAATTCTTATCTGTGGTAGTCATGGGAATTCTGGTCTATGTTTATTTTCGGACATTTTCCAAAAATATTTCCAAACGTTACGCGGAAAATCAGAAATATCTGGCTATGACGGAAGGTATCCGAAGAAAGTTTGCAAAACAAAGAAATAGAACTGAGCAGAGAAAGACATATCGTTTTTATAAATGTCCTGCTTGCTCACAGGAAGTGCGTGTGCCGAAAGGAAAAGGAAAGATTGAGATTGATTGTCCGAAATGTCATACGAAATTCATTAAAAGGAGCTGACGTGAAATGTTTGGATATATTGTGGTGAACAAACCGGAGATGAAGTTTCGGGAATTTGATGTTTATCATGCATTTTACTGCGGATTGTGCCGATCACTTCAGAGGCAGTATGGAATCACGGGAGAATTGACTCTAACTTATGATATGACGTTTGTGGCACTGCTCCTTACCGGGGTATATGAGCCGGAAACGGTAATTGAAACGAAGCGTTGTGTCGTTCATCCGCTTCATAAACAGCAGATGGCCTCTAATACATTTCTGGACTATGCAGCAGATATGAATGTTCTGTTGTTTTATGAGAAATGCAGGGACGACTGGAATGATGAGAAAAAATGGACCAGAAAAGCGATGGCAGGTCTTTTGAAAAACGCATATCAGAAGGTAACAGAGAAATATCCACAGAAAACGGAGAAAATTCTGACCTGTCTGGAACAAATTTATCAGGCGGAAAAGAAAAATGAACTTGATATTGATAAAATGTCGGGTTATTATGGAGAAGTAATGGCAGAAGTATTTGCCTGTTATCCGGATGTATGGGAGGAATCTCTAAGAAAAATGGGATTTTTTATGGGAAAATTTATATATCTCATGGATGCTTTTGACGATGTGGAGGAAGATTTGAAGAATCAAACCTATAATCCGCTGAAGCAGGCATTTATGCAGGATCCGGAAAATTTTGACGAAAACTGCAGGGGAATTCTGACGATGATGATGACAGAATGTTCGCGGGAATTTGAGAGACTTCCCATTTTGGAAAATGTGGATATTTTGAGAAATATTCTATATTCCGGTGTGTGGTTTCGCTACTGGCAGGTAGTAAAACGAAGAAAAGAAGAACGGGAGAAACAATAATGGGAGATCCTTATGAAATATTGGGTGTGCCGCGCGGTGCATCCGATGAGGAAATAAAAAAAGCTTACAGAAAATTAAGCCGAAAATATCACCCTGATGCCAATATTAATAATCCCAACAAAGACCAGGCTGAGGCTAAATTCAAAGAAGTACAGCAGGCTTATGAGACTGTGATGAAGGAACGGGAATACGGGCAGAGCAGCACAGGTTCTTATAACGGTTATAGTCAGGGATATGGTGGCTATCATGGATATGGACAGCAGCAAAGCAATTCTGGCAGTCAGGAAGACAATTATCTCCGTGCAGCGGCCAACTATATACAAAGTGGTCATTATCAGGAGGCTCTGCATGTGTTAGAACAGATACAGGTGAAAAATGCGCGGTGGTATTATTATAGTGCAGTTGCAAATTTTGGAATCGGCAACAATGTAAAGGCCAGAGAATACGCCCAGGAGGCCGTCAATCGAGAGCCTCAGAATATGGAGTATCAGATGTTTTTGAACAGATTTTCTGCGGGAGAGACCTGGTATCAGGGGCAGCAGATGCCTTACGGAAATACGGCAGAAAATATGGTGGGTGACTGTGCCAAATGCTGTATGTTGAACATGTTCTGCAACTGTTGCTGCAATGGATGCTTTTGCCGCTGTTAGCAGAAAATTTTTTGAGGGAGATGAAACATGAGCATATTAAATGTAGAGCACCTTTCCCATGGATTTGGTGACAGAGCTATTTTTCAGGATGTGTCCTTTCGGCTTTTAAAGGGAGAGCACATTGGACTGGTTGGAGCAAATGGGGAGGGAAAATCCACATTTTTTAATATTGTAACGGGAAAATTAATGCCGGATGAGGGCAAAGTAGAATGGGCGAAGGACATTCGTGTTGGCTATCTGGATCAACATACAGTGCTGACGAAAGGAATGACGATTCGCGATGTATTGAAGTCAGCTTTTTCTTATCTGTTTGTACTGGAAGAACGTATGAACGAAATTTGCGATCAATTGGGAGAGGCAGATGAAGATACGATGATGAAGCTGATGGAAGAACTCGGTGTGATTCAGGATACATTGACGCTTCATGATTTTTATGTGATTGATGCGAAGGTGGAAGAGGTGGCGAGAGCACTCGGACTTTTGGATCTTGGCCTTGACAGAGATGTAACAGATTTAAGTGGTGGACAGAGAACGAGAATCCTTCTGGCAAAGCTGCTTCTGGAGAAGCCTGATATTTTGCTTTTGGATGAGCCGACGAACTATCTGGATGAGGAACACATCAACTGGCTGAAGCGTTATCTGACAGAGTATGAAAATGCATTTGTTCTGATTTCGCATGATATTCCGTTTTTAAATGAAGTAGTCAACCTGATTTATCATATGGAAAATCAGGAACTCAATCGCTATGTGGGAAATTATGATGATTTCCAGAAGGTTTACGAAGTGAAAAAGGCGCAGCTGGAGGCGGCTTACCGCAAACAGCAGCAGGAAATCAGCCAGTTAAAAGATTTTGTGGCAAGGAATAAAGCACGTGTGGCGACCAGAAATATGGCAATGTCCAGACAGAAAAAGCTGGATAAGATGGATGTGATTGAACTGGCAGCAGAAAAACCAAAGCCGGAATTTCATTTCCGCCTGGGACGTACGCCGGGAAAATATATTTTTGAGACAAAAGATTTTATCATTGGGTATGAAGAACCATTATCCAGACCATTGAATCTGGTATTGGAGAGAGGACAGAAGATTGCACTCACAGGAGCGAATGGAATCGGTAAGACAACTTTAATCCGCAGTATACTGGGGCTTGTAAAGCCGATTTCAGGAAAATGTGACCTGGGAGAAAATCTGTCTGTCGGTTATTTTGAACAGGAAGGGAGGCCGGACAACAAAACGACCTGTATTGAGGAGATCTGGGAGGAATTTCCCTCTTATACACAGTATGAGGTACGTGCCGCTCTGGCAAAATGCGGGCTGACGACAAAGCATATTGAAAGTCAGGTGCGTGTATTGAGCGGAGGCGAGCAGGCAAAGGTACGCCTGTGTAAACTGGTGAACAAGGAGACAAATGTGCTGATGCTGGATGAGCCGACAAACCATCTGGACGTGGATGCAAAAGAGGAGCTCAAAAGGGCACTCCAGGAGTACAGGGGAACGCTGCTGTTGATTTGCCACGAACCTGAATTTTATCGGGATGTGGTCAATGAGGTATGGGATTGTTCAAAATGGACAACCCGGATTATTTGAGGGAGGAACTTATGAAAACAATAAAAAAGATTTTATCTGATATTTTTATTGACGGATTGAGCGGAATGGCACTTGGCCTTTTTTCGACATTGATTATTGGTACAATCTTAAAACAGGTCGGTGATCTGATGGGCGGAACAATTGGAGGTTATTTGAGTTCGTTTGCTGTGATTGCACAGCGACTTACCGGTGCAGGAATCGGTATTGGAGTTGCCTATAAATTTCAGGAATCTACCTATGTACTGTTGTCGGCTGGCGCTGCCGGTATGATTGGAGCTTATGCTTCCAACCTGATTGCAGGCACTCTCTTTACGGCAGAGGGAGCGATTCTTCTTGCAGGACCGGGAGAGCCTCTCGGAGCGTTTATTGCGGCTTACATCGGAATTGTTATTGGAAGGCTTGTGGCAGGCAAAACAAAACTGGATCTTTTGATCACACCGGCAGTTACGATTATTTCGGGTGGAACCATAGGACTTTTGATTGGACCAAGTATTTCCAGATTTATGACGTGGATTGGAAGTCTGATTAACTGGGGAACTGTACAGCAGCCAATCATTATGGGAATTGTAGTTTCTGTGTTGATGGGAATGGCACTGACACTTCCAATCAGTTCTGCAGCTCTCGGTATCATTCTTGGTTTGGATGGAATTGCAGCGGGTGCTGCCACAATCGGATGTTGCTGTCAGATGGTAGGTTTTGCTGTGACCAGCTTTAAGGACAATGGTGTGGGAGGACTTCTGGCACAGGGACTTGGAACTTCCATGCTTCAGATTCCCAATATTGTGCGCAGACCTTTGATCTGGCTTCCACCGACACTGGCTTCCGCTATTCTTGGACCGATTGCGATTATCGGACCGTTCCATATGGTAAATAACGCTACCGGAGCTGGAATGGGAACTTCCGGTCTTGTGGGGCCGATTATGACCTATCAGACGATGATTGCAACAGAAGGATCAGCTTTGGTACTCATAAAAATTCTGGTATTCCAGTTTATTCTTCCGGCTGTGCTTTCTTATGTGATTTACAAAGGCCTGCGGAATATGGGTTACATCAAAGATGGTGAAATGAAATTGAACGTATAAAAATACATAAATGACAGGAGAGAAAATCCCCTGTCATTTTTATGTATATGATGTGATTATTCTTCAGCGGCCGGCTGTTCAGATGTACAGAAACCACAGCGTGTTGCATCGATTGGAATTTCATTTTTGCAGAAAGGACAAATCTTTGTTGTCGGTGCAGCAGGTTCTTTTGGTTTCTGACCAAGATGAGTCAGCTTATTGATGGCCTTCATAAGACAGAATAAAATGAATGCCATAATGATAAAGTTGATCACGGCAGAAATAAAATTAGAACCAAATCCTTTGATTTGTTCTAAAGTGTAAGTTGCACTTCCAGTACAAAAATTCAGAATCGGGTTGATAAAATTGTCTGTCAAAGAAGTTACGATTCCTGAAAAGGCGCCACCAATGATGACACCGACTGCCATGTCCATGACATTTCCGCGTAAAGCAAACGCTTTAAATTCTTCTAAAAACTTTTTCATAGATGGATTCCTTTCTTATGTAGATTATCACGAGAAAATTTCTTGCGATGTTTTAATAATAGCATAAACTTTGAAATTTGGAAATAAAAATCTGAAAAAACAAAGAAGACCAACGTAAAAAAATGTGTTATACTAAAAGACAACTAGAAATGTTCTGAATATAAAACAGGACAGGAAAAATGAGAGGAAGAGATAGAAATGAATTATCAAGAAGTTATAAATCAGGCAAGGGAGTGTATTGGAGAGTATTGTAAAGCCTGCAATATCTGCAATGGAAAGGCATGTAAAAATCAGATTCCGGGACCGGGAGCAAAAGGAGTTGGAGATACTGCAATTCGCAATTATGAGAAATGGCAGGAAATCAGAGTAAATATGGATACCATCTGTGCGAATGGAAACGTGGATACATCTGTTCAGTTGTTTGGACAGACATTTCGCTATCCATTTTTTGCCGGACCTGTGGGAGCAGTAAATCTTCATTATGGAGAGAAATATGACGATCTGGAGTATAACAAAATTTTAGTAAAAAGCTGCAGTGAGAACGGGGTTGCTGCTTTTACCGGTGATGGAACGAATCCTGCTGTGATGCAGGGCGCTGTGAAGGCAATCTCCTCGGCAGACGGCAAAGGTGTGCCGACTGTGAAACCATGGAATATGGAGACGATTCACGAAAAAATAGAACTTGTCAGAGAGTCCGGATGTTTTGCCATTGCCATGGACGTGGATGCTGCCGGATTACCGTTTTTGAAAAATATGAATCCGCCTGCTGGAAGCAAAACGGTGCAAGAACTTGCTGAGATTGTAAAAATGGCGCAGAAACCTTTTATTGTAAAAGGTATTATGAGCGTAAAAGGTGCATTAAAAGCAAAGGAAGCAGGAGCAGCCGCGATTGTTGTCAGCAATCATGGTGGGCGTGTACTCGATCAATGTCCGGCTACAGCAGAAGTTCTTGAGGAAATTGCAAAGGCATTGAAGGGAAGTGGAGTAAAGATTCTGGTAGATGGTGGAATTAGAAGCGGTACGGATGTGTTTAAGGCTCTGGCTTTAGGTGCAGATGGCGTGCTGATCTGCCGACCGTTTGTGACCGCTGTTTATGGTGGAGCGCAAGAGGGCGTAAAGACATACATAGAGAAGATTGGAGCAGAACTGGAAGATACTATGGCTATGTGTGGGGCACATGATCTTGCTTCTATTTCCAGGGATATGGTGCGTTCACCGTTTTAACCTCAGGTTTTTATTAGACAGAAGGAGATTTATTATGCCGGTATGTATTTACAAGAAAAATCAAATTACAGAGGTTACGCAAGATTTTGAACATGGAAGTCTTTATGGGAAAGTAAAGCTGGGGTCCGATTATATATTCTGGAAAAAGTCATTTTCATGGAAATATGTTGACATGGATGAGATACGTCGTGCTTATCGAAGAGTGGAAGCGGTAGACACGAAAATGTGTTGTGGCAAAGTAAATTTTGATATTCAGAAACTGGTTGTGGAATTAAAAGACGATACATCCTACGAATTGCTTATAGGTGAAGGAATTTCAAAGGAGGCAGAAGCACTTTGGGCTGTTTTCAAAGAGCGAAGGCCTGGAATTTTGTTCGGTAAGTTTGATCATTCTGTATGAAGCCGCCGTTATACTTGAATAAAGTTTTTTATACAAGGAAGTCCTGATCGAATAAAAAAGAATCGTCACTTGTTTTTTAGTAGCTGCATACAATAATCAGGAAAGGGATTTGAATGAAGGAGAATGATTCGTGCCGGAATATAAAATCATACTAGACGCGGGACACGGGGGAGCTGATCCTGGAGCTGTTCATGAAGGACGTCAGGAGAAGGATGATACTCTGCGGTTGACTATGGCTGTGGGAAAGATTCTGGAAGATAATGGTGTTGATGTGGAGTACACACGGACAACAGATGTCTTCCAGACACCGTTTCAGAAAGCGACCATCGCGAACCAGTCTGGCGCAGATTATTTTATTTCTTTTCACAGAAATTCCAGTGAAAAGCCGAATCAGTATACAGGTGTGGAAACACTGGTATATAATAAATCAGGAATCAAATATGAATTGGCTCAAAACATTCTGGGAGCACTGGGCGAGCTGGGATTTCGGGAAATTGGAGTAAAGGAGCGGCCGGGATTGGTTGTACTTCGAAGAACGAATATGCCGGCTGTTCTGGTAGAAATGGGATTTATCAATTCTGACAAAGATAATCAGATGTTTGATGAAAAATTCGATGAGATTGCACAGGCAATCGCCAGTGCAATTTTGGGCACGCTCAATGAAGAGGATGTGGAAGGTCCTGTGTATTATCGTGTTCAGACAGGCGCTTTTCGGAATAAACAATATGCAGATCAATTGTTGTATGAGCTTTTGGATCAGGGCTATCCAGCCTTCCTTCTGAATGAAAACGGACTATATAAAGTGCAGGTTGGTGCTTTTTTGCAGCTTGGAAACGCGATTGCCATGGAACAAAAGCTGCGGGATGCGGGTTATACGACGCTGATAACTACATCATGAAAATTGATAAGGGCTATATTGCGTGCAATATGGCTCTTTCTTTTTACAAAAGGAAGAAAGTGTGGTATAATGAAAACTACAGAAACCTTGTTTTTGTATCAAAATTTTCCATATGAGATCTAAATAAACTCTTAAAAATCTGTGAATTCCAATTGATTTGGTTGACAAGCCGAGGAATCCCTATATAATAATCTATGAAGTAGCCGAAAGCGTTTTTGGCAAAGCACTGGTGTACATTCATAGAATGAGACACAGTATAGGAGGAGATTAAACATGAAAAAAAGATATGTACTGCTTGCTGGAATGTGTATAATCGGAATGCTGGCGGTTGGATGCGGAAGCAAGGGAACGACCGCTGAGGTGACACCAACTCCCACACCGACGATTGAAGTCTCCGGCAAGGGAAATGTGGTAGAGATGGAGCAATCTACAGGTATTGATAAAACAAAAATCACGAAGGTTATGGGAACGAAGACTGCTACAAGTGCAGAAGTTGTGATTACAAACAATACTGGTCTGGAGATTAGCTGTTTTTATACTCGCCCATCTGGAGAGGAAGACTGGAGCGATGATTACATCCAGGATAAATTTACTTTGCTGGCGGGAGAGCAGGCTTTATTCTACTATGATCCGGCAGCAAAAGATGAAAATGGTGTAAGTATTACAAAGTATGATTTGAAAGTTTCTTATACAGATGAGGAGGAGTCTGATTGTCTGTTTAGAAATCTTACACTGAGTGATATTGAGGAACTGAAGCTGAAAATGGAAGATGGCATTCCGTTTGTAACGTATACAAGTCTTTCTACCAAGCAGGAGGTATCTACTTTAGAAGATGCCAAGGCAAGAATGGGAAGAACAGATGAGGAAGATGAGGATTCCTCCGAAGATGAAGACTCTTCTGAAGATGAACTTTCCGAAGAAGACAGTTCTGATTCAGACACAGACACAACCGAAGAAAACAATTCTTCTTCTGATTCTCAGGATTCTTCAGATACAGATGACAGTTTTGATTCTGGAGAGAGTGATCCGGCAACGGATGATTCTGGAAGTGATATGAGAACAGTTGCTGAAGGAACGATCGGGCAGACTGTGGATGCATTGAACAGTGCATGTGGAGGTGCAAATTCTGTAGAATATGACACAGATGCAGAATCCGGTTCTCAGATTGGATATTACTATTATGATGGCTTTACAGTCAGCACGATTGAGCAGGATGGACAGGAAGTTGTCACCGGAGTATGGTAAATAAAAATAACAGGGGATAAACGATGAAAAGAGTATTATTAAAATTAAGTGGTGAAGCATTAGCAGGACCGAAAAAAACAGGATTTGATGAGGATACTGTACTTTCAGTTGCAAAGCAGATCAAGCAGATTGTAGAAGAAGGTACACAGGTGGCTGTTGTGATTGGCGGCGGAAATTTCTGGAGAGGAAGAACCAGCGAGACAATCGACCGCACAAAGGCAGATCAGATTGGTATGATGGCAACCATCATGAACTGTATTTATGTATCTGATATCTGTAGATATGTGGGACTTCAGACAGAAGTGTATACACCGTTTATCTGTGGCTCTTTCACAAAGGTATTTTCCAAGGATGCGGCTGTGGAAGATTTGAATCAGGGCAAGGTTACCTTCTTTGCAGGCGGTACCGGACATCCTTATTTCTCTACGGACACAGCAACTGTGCTTCGTGCAATTGAGATTGAGGCAGAAACCATTCTTCTTGCCAAAGCAATCGACGGCGTTTATGACAGCGATCCAAAGGTAAATCCGGATGCAAAGAAATATGCGGAAGTATCGATTCAGGAAGTCATTGATAAAAAACTGGCAGTTGTAGATTTGACAGCATCTATTATGTGTATGGAAAATAAGATGCCGATGCTGGTATTTGGTCTTGATGAGGAAAACAGTATTGTCAAGACGGTTCATGGTGAGTTTAATGGTACAACTGTGACCATCTAAAAAGTAAAAACATAAAATAATAAGTTGAGGGAGAACGAAACTATGGATGAAAGAATTCAAAAGTATGATGCGAAAATGACAAAAACACTTGCAAATCTGGAAACGGAATTTGCAACTATTCGTGCGGGACGTGCTAATCCACGTATTCTTGACAAGATTGTGGTTGATTACTATGGATCACCGACACCGCTTCAGCAGGTTGCAAACATCAATGTTCCGGAGGCACGTATGATTCAGATTCAGCCCTGGGAGTCAAGCATGATTAAGACGATTGAGAAGGCAATTCTTACCTCCGATTTGGGACTGAATCCAAGCAATGATGGAAAGATTATCCGTTTGGTTCTTCCTGAGCTTACTGAGGAACGCAGAAAAGAGCTGGTAAAAGATGTGAAGAAAAAAGGTGAGGCAGCAAAAGTTGCAGTCCGTAATATTCGTCGTGATGCCAACGATGCTCTGAAAAAGCTTGGAAAGACAGATGTTTCTGAGGATGAAATCAAAGAGCTGGAAGATAAGGTTCAGAAAATGACTGATAAATATGTCAAAGAAGTCGATAAGATGATCGATGCAAAATCAAAAGAAATTCTTACTGTATAAGAGATACAGGGGGCTGCTTTGTATGGCAGCCCCTTTTTGAGAGGAGTTAGTATCATGAATGTGCCAAATCATATTGCGATTATACTCGATGGAAATGGTCGCTGGGCGAAGAAAAGAGGAATGCCGAGAAGTTATGGTCACGTAAAGGGATGTGCCAATCTTGAGACCATCTGTGATGTGATGAAAGATCTTGGAGTAAAATATTTGACTGTGTATGCATTTTCGACAGAGAACTGGAAACGTTCCAAAGAAGAAATTGATGGTCTTATGAAACTGTTTCGGAATTATTTGAAAAAATGCATCAGTATTTCGGACAGAAATAAGATGCGCGTAAAGATAATCGGGGATATCACTGCGTTTGACAAGGATATTCAGGACAGCATTATAAAACTGGAAGAACATTCCAGTCAGTATGACGAGCTGCATTTTCAGATTGCCTTAAACTATGGAGCACGCGATGAGATGGTGCGTGGTGTCAGAAGAATGCTGGAGGATTGCAGAACCGGAAAATTAAATCCGGAGGATATGGATGAAAAATGTTTTTCCGGATATCTGGATACGGCAGGCATACCGGATCCGGATTTGATGATTCGCACCAGCGGGGAGCAGCGCCTTTCCAATTTCCTTCTGTGGCAGCTGGCGTACACAGAATTTTATTTTACACCGGTAGCATGGCCGGATTTTGACAAAGAAGAACTGATTAGAATTATTGAGAAATATAATGAAAGAGACAGAAGATATGGCGGAGTAAAGGAGGAATAGAATAGGATGTTTAAAACGAGATTATTAAGCGGTATTATCCTGGTTCTTGTTGCTCTTTTGACGATTGGCCAGGGTGGTTATGTATTATTTTTTACATTGCTGGCAGTATCTGTGATCGGAATGAATGAATTTTATCGTGCGGCAGGAGTTCATAAGGAGCACTATACAGCGCTGGAACTGATTTCTTACTTTGGTGCAGCCGTTTATTATGGCAGCCTGTTGTGGAGAGATGGAAATTATCGTTCTGAGGCCATGATGCTGGTTCTTGTGCTGATTATGACTGTCTACGTATTTGGGTATCCCAAGTATGAATCTACGCAGATTATGGCTGCCATGTTTGGTTTTGTCTATGTGGCAGTGATGTTGTCCTACATATGGAAGACAAGAATGCTGCCAAGCGGTGTGTTTGATGTTTGGCTGATTTTTCTCTGCTCTTGGGGATGCGATACCTGTGCGTACTGCGTGGGAGTGCTGATTGGTAAACACAAGATGGCTCCGGTGTTAAGCCCGAAAAAATCAATCGAGGGTGCTGTTGGAGGCGTCGTTGGAGCTATGCTTCTTGGGGCAGCGTATGCAGCGGCAACAGGAGGAAGTATCTGGGCTTATGTGATTATCTGTGGAGTCGGAGCTTTGATTTCTATGGTGGGAGATCTGGCAGCTTCCGCAGTAAAACGACAGACCGGAATCAAAGATTATGGAAAATTAATTCCGGGACATGGAGGAATTCTGGATCGTTTTGACAGTGTGATTTTTACGGCTCCCATTATTTTTTTTCTGGCAAGCACACTGGCAGAATTATTTTAAATCGGGAGGAAAAACTATATGAAAAAGATAGGAATATTGGGCTCAACTGGTTCAATCGGAACACAAACTCTGGAAGTTGCTGAGGCGAACGGTGATCTGGAGATAGTAGGTCTGGCTGCCGGAAGAAATATTAAGCTTTTGGAAGAACAGATTCGTAAATTTCATCCGAGGCTGGCAGCAGTGATGGATGAGAAAGCAGCCGGTGAGCTCGCTGTAAAAATTCAGGATACAAATACAAAGGTAGTTGCAGGTATGGATGGTTTCCTTGAGCTTGCAGCGATGGAAGAGATGGAGACTCTTGTGACAGCTGTGGTGGGAATGATCGGTATTCGCCCGACGATGGAGGCAATCTGTGCAGGAAAGGATATTGCGCTTGCAAATAAAGAAACTCTGGTGACAGCAGGTCACCTGATCATTCCTCTTGCGCAGGAGCATCATGTGAGAATTCTTCCTGTGGACAGCGAACACAGCGCTGTGTTTCAATGCCTGAACGGCGAACGCAGCAGAGAAGTTGAGAAGCTGATTATCACAGCTTCTGGTGGGCCGTTCCGCGGAAAAAAAAGAGGATTTCTGGGATCTGTGACGCTGGAAGATACATTAAAGCATCCAAACTGGGTGATGGGACAGAAAATTACGGTGGATTCTGCAACGCTGGTGAATAAGGGTTTGGAAGTAATGGAGGCGCGCTGGCTGTTTGGCGTTGATATTGACCATATTGATGTGGTGGTGCAGCCGCAGAGTGTGATTCATTCTATGGTGGAATTCAAAGATGGTGCTGTGATGGCACAGCTTGGAACGCCGGATATGAAACTGCCGATTCAATACGCGCTGTATTATCCGGAGAGAAGATTTCTGGCGGGAGAGCGGCTTGACTTTGCGCGGCTTGCTTCTATTTCGTTTGAGGCACCTGACATGGAGACTTTTCTTGGCCTTCCTATGGCTATGGAGGCTGCGAAAAAAGGAGGAAGTATGCCGACGGTATTTAATGCAGCCAATGAGCGTGCCGTTGCGAAATTTCTCCGAAGAGAGATTCATTTTCTGGATATTTATGACATTATCCGTCAATCCATGGATCAGCATAGCGTTGTAAAACACCCAGATCTTGATACAATCCTGAATATAGAAGAAGAGACATATCAATGGATTGAAAGCAGGTGGTAATTTGAAAATAATTTTGGCATTGTTGATATTCAGTGCAGTCGTTCTTTTTCATGAGCTGGGACATTTTCTGCTGGCAAAAAAGAATGGCATCGAAGTGCTGGAGTTTTCGTTGGGAATGGGACCGAGACTGTTTCATATAGAAAAAGGTGGAACGGTTTATTCAGTGAAGCTGTTTCCTCTCGGTGGCTCCTGTATGATGGCAGGAGAGGATGAGGAAGATGACAGTCCCGGAACGTTTCATTCTGCCAGTGTGTGGGGAAGATTTTGCGTCATTGCAGCAGGACCGGTATTTAATTTTATTCTCGCTTTTCTGTTTTCATTGATTATTGTAGGGCTTGTGGGATATATACCTGCAACAGTCCAAACTGTGGAACAGGACTCACCGGCTTATGAAAGTGGGCTTCGTGAGGGCGATTTGATTACAGAATTTGACGGCTATCACATTGATATCAGTGATGATCTGAATATTTATCTGAATGCAGTAGGCATTCCGCAGGAACGGATTCAGATGAAAGTAAAACGAGATGGACAAGAGATGACGATTTTCTATGAGCCAGAGTATCAGACCAGATATCTTCTTGGCTTTAACCGAAGCACAATCGAGGATGAACCGTTGGAGATTTCTTCTCTGATTAAGGGTCTTCCGCTGGAAAAGACGGGAATTCAGCCTGGAGACAGGATTACTGCAATCAATGGAACAAAGATAGAAACAAATGCAGACTATGACAAATATATGGAGAAGCATCCTCTGGCGGATCAAAAAGAAGTAGAAATTACTTATGAACATCATGGAAAAGAAACGACCGTGTCGGTTGTTCCCGCTTCTTATGAAAGTGTTATTTTGGGCTTTCAGTATAATCTGAGCAGAGAAAAGGGAGGAGTATTGACTACGGTGAAATATTCTCTTCTTGAAGTGAAATACTGGATTCGTACGACAATTCTCAGTCTGAAAGAGCTCATTCTTGGAAAATACAGTGTCAAGGATTTGTCTGGTCCTGTAGGTGTAGTCAATGTCATTGGCAATACTTATGAGCAAAGCAAAGAGGAGGGTACTTTCTGGGTATGGATGAACATGCTCAATATGGCGGTTTTGCTTTCGGCAAACCTTGGTGTTATGAATCTTCTTCCAATTCCTGCATTGGATGGAGGAAGACTGATCTTTATATTGATTGAGGCAATTTTCCGCAGACCTGTAAATCGCAGAGTAGAGGGCATGGTTCATTTTGCCGGATTTATGCTGCTGATGGCTCTGATGGTATTTGTGATGTATAATGACATTATGAGATTGTTGTAAAAAGTGAGAAAAAAGCTGACAAAGTATAGAAGAACTATACCTTGTCAGCTTTTTTGTTATTATAACGTCATGTTAATTCTGCAATTCTTGAAACACCGACATAGATTTCCTGAATTTTATACCAGGTAGGATAATCGATAATTCCAGTTTCAGGAAGACGAAAAATCCTCTGAAAAGCGCGAACTGCATTTTGGGTTGCTTCGTCAAAATATCCCGTTACCGGTTCGGTTGGAATCGCACTGTAAACTTCTGCAATGGCATTGAGCTGTTCTTGTATCTGACGCACTTTGATACCGGAAGCACCAATATCAAGATCATAACGCGGCCAGGAAGCCGGAATACCGGAGATTTCTTCGGCGGTATTGATATACATGTTATCACCATAGTAATAGCGCAAAATTTCAATAGCCGAATAGTTGCGGTCACCAAGGCTCTTTGAGCCCCACTGACTCATCCAATCTGGGCAGCTCACACGCTGGCCGTCACAGTACTGAGTCAAAATCGGCTGACGTACATTCGGGCGTGACAGATAATTGCTGAACATTTCATCCACCACATTAGAAATACTGTCAAAAATATTTCTTTCAGGTATCCATTTGTGGTCAAAGGCTGTCGAAGAAGTAATTGTGAAATCATAGCCTTTGTTGCGATACCATTCTGTATAGACACGATTCAGCGTGAAGGACATAATTGCCAATACATTGGCACGAATGCTGGCATCCGGCCATGTTGCGTAGATTTCACTGGATGCCACATTTTTAATATAGTCACGATAACGTACATAATAATCCTGCGCGGTATTATCGGAGGGAACTCCATCATGTACGATCACATATTCTGGGATTACCACACGACTTAATACAATTTCTCCGGATTCGTCCATAGGTTTAATTTCGTCTTCTGCGATTTTTGGAGGGTAATCTCCATACAGAGTATGTGCCGGAATGACAATGTTTTCCAGTTCCGGGGCATTAGAAGAAGGAAGCATTTGTACTGGTTGTATGGCGGTTTCCTCTGGAAGTATTTCTGTACCTGAAATGTCTGTTTGTTCATATCCGGGTGCTGTGATCTGGAGAGAATATTCGGAATATGGCTGTGGAGAGTCTGGCGTAAGGCTATATTCCAAAGGAGGAGTAGGAAGATCTAGTACAGGGGTCTGACCAGAGGAATCGGTTCGCACTTCTTCAATAATCTGATTGGGGTTACCAGAATAGGAAATCTTTATGGTAGCATTTTCAATGGGAATATTTCTGAGTGTGGACTGAACCACAATCTGCAGACGGCCCCTGTCTGGTCGATCCTGCATGGCCTTTATAAAAGCACACATAATGAATCAGGCTCCGTTTCATGATATCATGTTACTATATGCGCAGCACAGAGAAAATGTGAAAACAACTTAATGGAATAAACGTTACAAAATAGAAATGTACAGTTCTTATATTACAAATAAATACGACATTAAATTCAAAACTAAATGTTGATATGATAATAACAAGAATGGAGTGTGAAGCCAAGTTGAAAAAAAGAGAACTGTATAAAGAGATGGGTGAACGTCTGCGGGAATATCGGAAAAAATTAAACTATACGCAGGAACAGGCTGCGGAACTGCTCGATATGTCACTGACCTATTATGGAAAAGTAGAACGGGGAATCAACGGATTATCTATTGAAAAATTGCTTCTGGCACATGAAAGGATGGGAGTGGACATTTCTTATTTGTTGACAGGAGAGAAGAAACCAGAGATTACATTTGAGGGATTGCTGCAGGATTGTCCAAGAGAGAAACGCTATGAGATGGAACAATTAATCAAATATGCCATGAGCCTTGTGAAATAAATGCAGAAAACGGAATGATGCCCATGACTTGCATTTTTTATAAAAAGTGCTATAATAGTGGAGATTTCGGCAATACGCCAAATAAAACAGATTGAGGTAAGCTATGGCAAATAAGAGACAGAAAAAGAAAAAAGAAAAACAGCAGGTAATGAAACAGGATGATTTGGTAGTAAACTTCATAAATGTTGTGCCTGAGACAAAAAAGGCATCTGTTGAATTAGCTGAAAACAACACAACGGAAGAG
This sequence comes from Lachnospiraceae bacterium, assembly GCA_022787145.1. Classification (GTDB taxonomy): domain Bacteria; phylum Bacillota; class Clostridia; order Lachnospirales; family Lachnospiraceae; genus JALFVM01. Next base: position 16,215 of record JALFVM010000030.1, read on the forward strand.
ACCTGTGTGAAGGTTTCTGTCCGTACAAATAATACAAAAAGGGAGAGTACAAGTATGAAAATGAATTTCTGTGTTCAGTTTATGGGAAAAGAGTATACAGAGCAGGAGATTGTAAACCAGATTAAGACTGATTGGAAAAACGAAGGAAACAAAATCGGAGATATGAAAACACTCGATATCTATATGAAAGTAGAGGAAGCAAAAGTATACTATGTAATCAATGGCTCTGTTAACAAAGAGCTGGCACTGTAATCATAGCAAATGCCAGAAGCACCGCTGTACATGCAAAAGTACATCGGTGCTTTTTTGATACTTAAAGATAATTTTGCTGACATTTGACACATTTGGAATCTCGATTACAGTAAAAATGCTGGACAATGTCATCGACTCTTGTGCAAGTAGCTTTTTTGTATACAACCGTATGTTTGACTTTTGACACGTCAGTAGGACAGATGGATTCAAAAGTCATTGTATATTCGTCTTCCCGCTCCTGTTCTTTTTCCATAGTACGCACTCCTTTACTTAATGTCTATTGTGAATCTTTTATTTTTAGATTATAATACAGACATGAATTTTGTGTCAAATTTTGTGACAGAATAGAAAGACACAGGAAAGAAAAACAGGAGTAGATAGAATGTTTAAGAAAATTGATAAAGAAAGAGCTTTTGATGGAGTTGTGGAACAGATTCTTGACAATATTCAAAAGGGCAGATTAAAAAAAGGCGATTCTCTTCCTTCCGAGCGTGTAATGGCGGAGGAGATGGGCGTGTCCAGACCGGCAATCAGGGAAGCTCTTAGGGCATTGCAGTTGCTTGGAATTATTACTACGATTCAGGGAGGAGCCAATTATATTTCAGAGGATTTGGAAGGATGCTTAATTGGACCGTTGTCGATTCTTTTTCGTATGCAAAATGGAAATGTTCGCCAGGCCCAGCAGCTTCGTTCTGCTCTGGAAAAGGAGGCTGCTTCTCTGGCTGCAAAGAATTGTACACCTTTGGATGAGGCGGAACTCCGCATGATTCTCGCGCGTCTGGATGCATCAGAGAATGAGAAGATCAGGGGAGACTTAGATAGAGATCTTCATATAAAAATCGGCAAGATGGCAGGAAATCCAATGATTTTCAGTGTGCTGAGTGCTTCTTCACAACTGATGGAAAATATTATTACGGGAATCCGAGGATATCTTATGCAGAAAAACAATTCTGTACTGGAAATTGATGAACAGCATCATCTGCTTGTAGATGCCATTGCAGAGAAAGATGAAAAACAGGCAAAAAAATATATGCAGGAGCATATGGATTCTGTTGAACGCTATATCGAGGAGATAGCGAAGAAAGAACAATTATAAGAAAACTATAAAAGAACTGTTGTTGAGAGAAAATCTCAGCAGCAGTTTTTTCTTGATTTTTGAAAAAAAAGATGGTATAATCAATTTAAAAATTGGTAATACCAATATAAGAAATGGTAATGCCGGAAAGGTTGATTTATATGGGATATGTAAAATGGAATTATGAGATACTGGATCGCTTTTGTCAGGATGTTTTTGAGACATTTGGATTTAGCAGTGAGGACAGTGAGACGATTAAGGATGTGCTTTTGACAGCAGATTTGTTTGGTATTGAAAGTCACGGGATGCAGAGAATGGTACGTTATCATAAAGGAATTGAAAAGGGGACCATTCATCCGGATGCGAAGCCGGAAGTTGTATTCGAAACTCCTGTGTCAGCCGTGATTGACGGACACAGTGCCATGGGACAGCTTACCAGTGTGTACGCCATGAAAAAGGCAATTGAGAAGGCAAAAACAACAGGGGTAGGTATCGTGACAGTCAGAGAATCCAATCATTTTGGAATTGCAGGTTATTATGCAAAAATGGCCAGTGACCAGGGATTACTTGGTATGGCATTTACAAATTCAGAGGCGATTATGGTGCCTACTTTCGGAAGAAAAGCCATGATTGGTTCCAACCCTATTGCGATTGCCATGGATGCAGAACCTTATCCATTTCTGTTTGATGCATCTACAACAGTCGTAACAAGAGGAAAACTGGAAATGTATAATAAAATGAATAAGCCGCTTCCGCAGGGATGGGCATTAGATAAAGATGGACATGCAAGCTGCGATGCACCGGATGTGCTGGCTAATATTGTATCTAAAAAAGGCGGCGGTATTATGCCGCTTGGAGGTAATTGTGAGGTGAGCGGAAGTCATAAGGGATACGGCTACGGAATGATATGTGAGATCTTTAGTTCCATTCTTTCTATGGGTGTTACCTCAAACTCCTGTTGTACTTTTGCAGATAAGACAGGTATCTGTCATGGATTTATTGCTGTCAATCCTGCTGTATTTGGAGATGCTGAGGCAATCAAAGCACATTTTTCTCAGTATCTGAAACAATTGAGAGAAAGTCCGAAGGCGGATGGACAGGAACGTATCTACACACATGGCGAGAAAGAAATCTTTGCTGAAAAAGAAAGAAGAGAAAACGGAATTCCTGTAAATGATAATACAATGGTGGAACTGGCAAATCTCTGCGCCTACCTGAAGCTGAATTTTCATTCTTATTTTCAAGATTATGAACTGCCGAAAGACAGCAAATTTTTTGGAGGAAATTATTAAAAATTGGAGGAAAAAGATATGGATTATGCAAAAGAGTCTTTGAAACTGCACAAAGAATGGAAAGGAAAAATAGAAGTAGTAACTACAGTTCCCGTTGAAACAAAAGACGATCTGTCCCTTGCTTATACACCGGGAGTTGCACAGCCTTGTCTGGAGATTCAAAAGGATGTGGACAAATCTTATGAGCTGACAAGAAGATGGAATATGTGTCTGGTAGTGACAGATGGTTCTGCGGTGCTGGGACTTGGAGACATTGGACCGGAGGCTGGTATGCCTGTTATGGAAGGAAAATGTGTACTGTTTAAGGCTTTTGGTGATGTAGATGCGTTTCCTCTGTGCATCAAGAGTCATGATGTAGACGAGATTGTCAATACAATCTATCTGATATCAGGTTCCTTTGGCGGTGTGAATCTGGAAGATATTTCCGCACCGAGATGCTTTGAAATTGAGAAAAAATTAAAAGAAAAATGTGATATTCCAATTTTCCATGATGACCAGCATGGTACCGCTGTGATTACCCTGGCAGGCTTGAACAATGCAATAAAGCTGGTAGGAAAGAAAAAAGAAGAAGTAAAGATTGTTATGAATGGAGCCGGTGCTGCGGCAATTTCCATTGCAAGACTGCTTCTGAAAGCCGGCTATGCCAACATTACACTCTGCGATAGAAAAGGAGCAATTTATGAAGGTCGCCAGGAAGGAATGAATCCTGTCAAGGAAGAGATGAGCAAGATTACCAACAAGGAGAAGAAGGAAGGAAGTCTGGCAGATATGCTCAAGGGCGCAGATGTATTTGTCGGTGTATCTGCACCAGGTGCTGTCACAAAAGAAATGGTAGAGACTATGGCGAAAGATGCCGTGCTGTTTGCATGCGCAAACCCTGTACCGGAGATTTATCCGGACGATGCAAAAGCAGGAGGTGCGAAGATTGTAGCAACCGGAAGAAGTGATTTTCCGAATCAGATCAACAACGTGCTGGCATTCCCAGGTATTTTCCGGGGAACTTTTGATGTGAGAGCAAGTGATATCAATGATGAGATGAAGATTGCGGCAGCAGATGCACTGGCAAATCTGATTACGGATGAGGAATTAAGCCCTGAGTATATTATTCCGAAGGCATTTGATAAGAGAGTAGGCCCGGCGGTTGCCAAAGCGGTCGCAGATGCTGCGAGAAGAACCGGAGTTGCCAGAATATAAGCAGTACAAAAAAGAAAATAATACAGGAAAAATATCAAATAATTACAACAAAAGCAAAAAAATAAAAAATTTGAAAAAAGTTTAAAAAAACTATTGACTTCGTTTGATCCAGGTGCTATAATTCATCTTGTCGTTAAGCAAGAGAGCAAAAAACGATATGCGGAAGTGTCGGAACTGGCAGACGAGCAAGACTAAGGATCTTGTGGCATTCGTGCCGTGTGGGTTCAAGTCCCATCTTCCGCAGGAAAGAAACCCTGTACCTGAAAAGGTACAGGGTTTTTTGCATACATAAATATGTAAAAGGAGTATAGCATGATTGCAATTATTTTTGATGTGGATGATACACTTTATGACCAGATTGTCCCGTTCCAGAATGCATGCCGGAAGATTCTTGGAAGAGATTTGGAGAATGCAGAGGAAATGTACCGTGCGTTCAGTTATTGGGGCAATTTTTATTATCCGGATTATCAGACGGGAAAACTTCCTCTGGATGAATACAGAATCATTCGCTTTTCCAAAGCGATGGAAGTGTGCGGTGTTTCCGTGACAAGGCAGGAGGCAATTGATTTCCAGAAACAGTATCTGGAAAATCAGAGCAGACTATGCCTGTCGCAGAGAATGCAGGAAATTCTGGACTTATGCAAAGCGTCTGGAGTCTGGCTCGGACTTATGACAAACGGTCCGACGCATCATCAAAGTGCAAAAATTGATGCACTTGGGCTGCAGCGGTGGATTCCATCCGAACATATTTTCATCTCGGAGGCTGTTGGATGCACAAAGCCTGACCGGGAAATTTTTGCGGCGGCAGAAAAAGGGATGGCACAGCCTGTGCAGGAAATTTATATGGTGGGCGATTCTTATGATAAAGATATGCTGGGAGCAATAAATGCAGGATGGCGTACCGTATGGATGAATCATCGCCGCCATCCATTGCCGGAAGGGGCAAAAGAGCCTGATTATACTGCGTACAGCGAACTGGAACTGCAAAAGATTTTTGAAGAAAAATTTTGTATAAATAACGGATGATCGCCAAACACTAAATGAAAAGATATCTTGACAAATATATCAGTATAGCCAAATGTAAGAAAGTATGATATACTGCGGTTAGCAAAGATTATACGGGTTTTTACTGACGCAATGAAATTTACAAAAAAGGAGCTGGAAATTATGCAGGCAGGAAAACGTAAAGTAGTAATTGTAGGTACAGGTATGGTGGGAATGAGCTATGCTTATTCTCTGTTGAATCAATCCGTTTGTGATGAGTTGGTTTTGATTGATGTAAACAAAGCCAGAGCAGAAGGAGAGGCAATGGATCTGAATCATGGTCTGGCTTTTGCCAATTCCAGTATGACGATTTATGCCGGAGAGTATGAGGATTGTGCAGACGCAGATATCGTTGTGATTTGCGCAGGTGTGGCTCAAAAGCCCGGTGAGACAAGGCTGGATCTGCTGAAGCGAAATGCAGAAGTATTTCGTTCAATTATTGGACCGGTGGTTGCATCAGGATTTAATGGAATCTTTTTGGTGGCTACGAATCCGGTGGACATCATGACACGTATCACCTGTGAACTGTCCGGATTTAATGCAGGACGTGTGCTGGGAAGCGGAACTGCTCTCGATACCGCGAGACTTCGCTATCTGGTCGGTGATTATTTAAAGACAGATCCGAGAAACATCCATGCATATGTAATGGGAGAGCACGGAGATTCTGAGTTTGTGCCGTGGAGCCAGGCGCTGCTGGCTACGAAGCCGATTCTGGAAATCTGCCAGGAAGATCAGGTGTGTGCACAGCAGGGCAAACTTCAGGAGATTGAAGAAGAAGTTCGTACAGCAGCATATAAGATCATTGAGGCGAAACGTGCGACCTATTATGGAATCGGAATGGCGCTGACAAGAATTACCAAGGCAATTCTTGGAGATGAGAGAAGTGTTCTGACGGTATCCGCTATGCTGAAAGGAGAGTACGGTCAGAGAGATGTTTATGTAGGTGTTCCGTGTATCATCAATAAAAATGGTGTGCAGCGTATTTTGCCGCTGAATCTGACGGAGGAAGAACTGGACAAGCTGGCAAAATCCTGTGATACACTTCGTGAAAGTTATGAAGGAATTTTTTAAACAAAGTTTGTATGAAGAGGTAAAGATTTGAGGAGAAGATAAAAAAGGAAGAACTGATTCTGCGTTTGAATTCTGGCGCAGGATTGGTTTTTCTTGCTATTAGATTGCTTATGCTTATAGTTTGGCACAGTGATTTTGTTAGGTACAGCAGAATGTTTGAAGAAAAATGAAAAAAATAAAAATGAAACACTTAAAATGGAAAAAAAATGTCATTGGGCTGGCGGTGGGCAGCATGGCACTTGTGATGGCAGTCAGCGCTTTTGTGTGGCTGTATTTTAATTACAGCATTCGAAAGAGTGGTCTGGAGGACAGCAGCGATATTCAATATTATGATAAACATTATGTGATGATTGTAGACAATCCGGATTCACTGTTTTGGCGCTCGGTATATGAGAGCGGTGTGGAGGAAGCAAAGGCACAGGGCGCGATTCTGGAATTAAAAGGAGTGACAAGTTCCTCTGGGTATAAAAAAACAGATTTGATGCGCATGTGCATCGCAGAATCTGTGGATGGAATCCTGATTCAGTATTCCGGGGAGTTTGGTCTGGAAACTTTGATTGACAAGGCAGTTCAGCATAACATTGCTGTGGCAACGATTTCGGAGGATGATCCACAGAGCAAACGCCAGAGTTTTGTGGGAGTCAATACATATCAGTTGGGGGAGGCCTACAGTGAGCAGGTTCTTTCCCTTATGAACAAAAATACAAAGAAAATCATGATTCTTACCAACAGTTTTATCAGCAGTACGACACAAAAACTTGTTTCGGTGCAGATTAGAAATGCTGTGGCAAAGAGTCCTTTAGGAAGTAAAATTGATTTTGAAGTAAAAAATGTCAGTGCAGTTTCTTCGTTTGATTCGGAAGAGACAATCCGCAATATTTTTCTTACTTCTGAGGGACCGCCGGATATTCTGGTATGTCTGGATGAGACGGATACGGAATGTGCTTACCAGGCAGTGATTGATTACAATGAAGTGGGACAGGTATCCATTGTGGGATATTATACGACGCCGACAATTCTGGAAGGGATTCAAAAGGGGATTATTTCCATGTCCGTAGAGCTGGATGCGCAGCAAATGGGAAAATCGGCTGTGGATGCACTGGTAGAATATGGAAAAGAAGGTCGTGTCAGCGAATATTTCAGTGTAGATGTGAACATCATCACACCGCATAATGTAGAGGATTATTTAAAACAAAATGAAGAATAAAAAAATGCGAATATGGGAAGATCTGCCGATTGGAAGAAAGATTTTGCTTGCTTTTGCCATTACTTCCTTTGCAATGTTTATTATGAATTTGTTTATGTACTGGCAGGTCAACAAAACAATCAAAAAAATTGATCAGATTTATGCCAGCAACGTAAATCTGAATAATCTGGAAGATGCATTTTCCAGTGTACAGGAGGATATGTATGCATATCTGACTGTGAAAAGCTCCAGTTCTCTGGAAAATTATTATCGCAGTGAGCAGATTTACCGGGATAAACTGGAACAGTTAAACAATAGAATTACAGATAATGAAATGCTTCTTCTGGAAAAAAATATCCGTGAGATGTCAGAAACATATCTGATTGTTTCCGGACAGGCAGTACAGGCGAAGCGCGGACGTAATGTGGAAAAATACAAAGAAGCTTATGAGGAGACACTAGATTTATACGAGTATATTAATTCCTGTATTTATGAATTGAATAATCTGCATTTTGGAAATAATGCGTCTTCCTATGTCGTTTTGACGAAATCTTTGCGTTTGATGGAAATTCTCAGTTCACTGATTCTTGTCATCATCACATTTTTGAATTGCATTGTGTTAACGGTGATAAGCAGAAATATTGCCAGTCCTCTGGCACGCCTTTCCGAAAGTGCTGTTCTGGTCGGAGAAGGAAACTTTGATGTGGAAATTCCGCAGATTTATACGCAGGATGAAGTTGGCGTTGTGACAAAAGCATTTAATAAGATGGTACACAGCCTCAAAATTCATATGGAGAAGACAAAAGAAAGCATGGAAAAAGAGCGGAAGATGAAGGAACGGGAACTTTTGATGGAAACACATCTGAAGGATGCGCAGCTGAAATATCTGCAGGCGCAGATCAATCCACATTTTCTCTTTAATTCATTAAATGCAGGTGCACAGCTTGCGATGATGGAAGATGCGGAACAAACCTGTCTTTTCATTGAGAGCATGGCAGATTTTTTTCGCTATAATGTAAAGAAGGTATCGGAGTCTTCCACACTGCGCGAGGAACTGGATGTAGTGGATAATTATATCTACATTTTGAATGTGCGATTTGCCGGTGATATTCATTTTAACAAATCTGTGGATGAGAGAGTTTTGGATCAGAAAATGCCCAGTATGTTGCTGCAGCCAATCGTAGAAAATGCAGTCAATCATGGAATTCGCAACGTGGAGTGGGAAGGCAAGATTCATCTTGAAGTAAAAAAAGATGGAGATTATGTGAGAATCCGTGTCGCTGACAATGGAAGGGGCATGACAATGGAACGCATTGCAGAGGTTCTGGAAGGAAAGATAAAAGAAAAACAAAAAAATTCTTCCGGAGTAGCCATGACAAATGTGATTCATCGTCTGGAATTATATTATGAAAGAAAAGATTTATTGAGTATTCACAGTGAAGGATTAAACAAGGGAACAGAAGTCATTGTGCTGCTTCCCATACAGAAAAAAAACAATCGTTATAAGCAAAAAAATTAGGGGAGAAAAGATATGTACCGCGTATTATTGGCAGATGATGAGGGGATTATGTTGGAATCTCTGAAAAAGATCATAGAAGGAAGCTTTGGACAGGAATGTGAAATTGCTATGGCAAAGACAGGAAGAGCGGTTGTCGAGCTGGCAGAGACATTTCGGCCTGATATTGCTTTTATGGATATTCAGATGCCAGGGCTCAATGGAATCCAGGCAATTAAGGAAATTCAGAAAAATAACAAAAATACGATTTTCATTATCATTACGGCTTATGATCAGTTCGACTATGCCAAAGAAGCCATCAATCTCGGGGTGATGGAGTTTTTGACAAAGCCGGTGAATAAAAAAGTAGTTTTGGATGTTCTTGTTCAGGCTATGAATAAGGTCGACGAAACCAGAAAAAAGAGAAGCGATGATCTGAAAATCAGAGAAAAGCTGGAGATTGTGATTCCGGTATTGGAAAGCGGATACATCTATGAACTTCTTCTCGCAAACAGGGGAATTTCGTCAGGGGAAAATTATCGGACGTTATTGGATATCAAAGAAGAGTATGCGTATATCATTGTTTTGGAATTTGGAGATGCAGGAGAAAATGGCACACTTACCAATGAAGTAGGTGCACGTGTTCGTGCGGAAAAGTTTTATCCGGAGCTTCGGGAGATGGTAAAAGGATATTTTCACTGTGTGGTCGGCCCGGTCATGGGCAATCAGGTGGTGCTTCTCGTTCCTTATGAAAAGAAAGAAGTTTCTTATGAGGAGCGTGTTCGGATTCTGGAGCGCACAAGGAATATGGTGTATAAACTGGAGGAACGCATTTCCGGACGTTTTCGCGGAGGAATTGGATACATCAAGGAAATCGGTGAGGTCAGTGCTTCTTATGACGATGCAGTAAAAGCGCTTCGTCACAGCGATAGCCATGTGGTGCATGTAAAAGATATACCTGGAACAAAAGCATACGATGGAGAGTATCCATCGGAGATAGAAAAGAAATATTTTCAGTATGTGAAAAAGGCAGATGAAAAAAATGCTTTGAAACAGGCGGGGATATTTTTTGACTGGATGACACAGAACTTTGCGGACAATAAAGATGAGATTGCGTTGAAGGTACTCGAATTTATTATATTGGCAGAGCGTGAGGCTTCTGAGCAGGATGGTGTACCTTATGGATTCGGATATCGAAAGGCGTACCTGGGAATGGTGCAGTCTTTCCAGAATTATGGGGAACTGAGACGCTGGTTTTTGATAAAGACAAGTGAGATTTGTCAAAACATTGCTACTTCGAGGGAAACGCAGACAGAAACACTGGTATCCAAAGTGAAGACTTACATAGAAGAAAATTATCAGAAAGATATTTCTCTGGATGAGGTGTCGCGTCTGGTGGATATTAGCCCGTATTATTTCAGCAAACTGTTTAAACAGGAGGCTGGAAAAAATTTTATTGAATATTTGACGGAGATTCGTATGCGCCATGCGGAAGAATTTCTTCGGGATCCGTCTTACAGCATTAAGGAAGTCTGTGTGATGTCTGGATACAGTGATCCCAATTATTTCAGCAGGCTGTTTAAAAAATATGAGAGTGTGACACCGAGCGAGTACAGAGAAAGGTTGTGAGTGAAATGAGGGGGAAACGTTTTCTGGCATTTTTAGTGATAGCGGTAGTATTGCTGTGCGGCTGCGGTTCTTCCAGTGACAAACAGAAAGTCAATGAGGACAGGAAAACAGATAAGATTCAGATTGGAATGGCGTTTGATTCGTTTGTGATTGAACGCTGGGTCAGAGACCGTGATGTATTTGTATCCACAGCAACGAAGCTGGGGGCGGATGTTAATGTGCAGAATGCGAATGGAGATGTGCAGGAGCAAATTTCTCAGATTGAGTATTTTATCGAAAAAAATATGGATGTCATAGTGGTGGTGGCAGTTGACTGTGAAAAATTAACACCTGTCATGCAGAAAGCGAAAAAAGTCGGAATTCGCACTATCTGTTATGACAGACTGGTATCAAATGCAAATGCAGATCTGTATATTTCTTTTGATAATGTAAAAGTAGGAACATTGATTGCCAATGCTTTGCAGGAGGCTCTTCCAGATGGTGGAAAAATATTCTGTATCAAAGGTTCGATGGAAGACAACAATGTAGCACTGGTGGAACAGGGATTTCAGGAGGCGATTGCGAACAGTACTCTCGAAGTTGTTTATGAAGCGAACTGTAAAGGATGGCTGGCGGAAGAAGCATTCGATTATGTCACAGAGGCTCTGGCGAAGTATCCGAATGTGGCAGGCGTGATGTGTGGCAATGATGATCTGGCATCGTATGCGTTTCGTGCATTGGCGGAAAATCGCAAGGCAGGAAAGGTAATGCTGATAGGGCAGGATGCAGATTTGGCTGCCTGCCAGCGTATTGTAGAGGGAACGCAGTATATGACTGTTTATAAATCTGTGGATTCTCTTGCAGGAGAGGCGGCTGAATGTGCAGTGAAGCTTGCAAAGGGAGAACCATTGGGGGCGAAAGAGACGATTTCTGATGGCGAGAATGAGATTCCATTTCAGAAATTGGAACCGGTCGCTGTGACACGTGAAAATATGGATGAAATTATTATTGATGGAGGATTCCATTTAAAAGAAGATGTGTATCTGAATATAAACAAATAAAGAATGCAATAGCAAATATTTGCGATGAGTAGCAATTTTTTGCGGCAAAAAAGTCCTGTATTTTGACAGGACTTTTTTGTGCCCTGATTTTTAACAAAAATATGAAGCTGGTTCATAAGCAAGTCCAGATGCACCTATGCTATAGTTTTCTTGTAACAAAAAAGTACCAAAAACATAAAAATGATGGGAGGATTTGTAACATGAAAAAGAAATTAGTTGCAACATTATTATCCGCCGCTATGGTGACAACCATGTTCGTTGGCTGTGGTACATCTGGAGAGGTTGCTGACAAAGATGCAGCAGGAAGCACAGAGGCTTCTGCAGATGGAGAAGACGCTGCAGGTGATACAGCAGCAAAACCGGATGGCAATCTGGTTGGTGTGGCAATGCCTACCAAAGATTTACAGCGTTGGAATCAGGATGGTACCAACATGAAAGAACAGCTGGAGAAAGCCGGATATGAAGTAGATCTGCAGTACGCAAATAACGATATTGCGACACAGGTATCTCAGGTAGAGACCATGATCTCCAACGGATGCAACCTTCTGGTCATTGCTTCTATTGATGGTGAGTCTCTTGGAACTCCTCTTTCCCAGGCAAAGGAGGCCGGAATCCCGGTTATTTCTTATGACCGTCTGCTGATGAACTCTGACGCAGTTTCTTACTATGCAACATTTGATAACTACATGGTAGGAACAAAACAGGGAGAGGCAATCGTAGAGGCACTTGATCTTGAGAATGCAGATGGACCGTTTAATCTGGAAATCTTTACCGGTGACCCGGGCGATAACAATGCACGTTTCTTCTATGGCGGTGCTATGGATGTTCTTCAGCCATACATTGATGACGGAAAACTGGTGGTTCAGTCCGGTCAGACAACATTTGAAGAAGTTGCAACTGCAAACTGGTCTACAGAGACAGCTCAGAACAGAATGGATACCATTATTTCCGGTAACTACTCTGGCGGAACAAAATTAGATGCCGTTCTTTGCTCGAATGACTCCACAGCACTTGGTGTTGCAAACGCACTGGCTGCTTCCTATACAGGAGAGTATCCATTTATCACTGGTCAGGACTGTGACGTAGCAAACGTGAAAAATCTGATCACTGGAAAACAGAGTATGGATATCTTCAAAGATACACGCGATTTGGCAACAGCAGTAGTTGGAATGGTTGATTCTATCATGAAGGGTGAAGAGGCTGAAGTAAATGATACAGAGTCTTATGACAATGGTACAGGTGTGATTCCTACATATCTTTGCGAGCCTAAGGTTTGTACAGCAGACAATTACAAAGAATTACTTCTTGACTCCGGATACTATACAGAAGACGATTTGAAATAATCGTATCGGAAATGAATTAGAAACTTACAATTGGTGCAGGCGGGAATCATTCCCGCCTGACGATTCTGATAGGGAGGGATACAGTTGGCAAAGATACTTTTGGAAATGAAAAATATCACCAAAACTTTCCCGGGTGTAAAAGCGTTAGACAACGTAAATTTACAGGTAGAAGAGGGCGAGATTCACGCTTTGGTAGGTGAGAATGGTGCTGGTAAGTCAACTTTGATGAATGTCTTGAGTGGTATTTATCCATATGGTTCATATGAAGGCGATATTATCTATAATGGTGAAGTTTGTAAATTTAATAAAATTAATGACAGCGAGGAAAAAGGAATCGTAATCATCCATCAGGAACTTGCGTTGATTCCTTATATGACCATCGGCGAGAATATGTACCTTGGAAATGAAAAAGGTCATAAAGCCGCAATTAACTGGAATGAAACGTATGGTGAGGCAGATAAATACCTGAAGACGGTAGGTCTGCAGGAGTCTTCCCGCACTTTGATTAAAGATATCGGTGTAGGCAAGCAGCAGCTGGTAGAGATTGCCAAGGCGTTGGCAAAACATGCAAAGCTTCTGATTCTGGATGAGCCTACCGCATCCTTAAACGAGGATGATTCCCAGCAGCTGCTGGAACTGATGCTCAAGTTTAAAGAGCAGGGAATGACATCGATTATTATTTCCCATAAATTAAATGAGATTGCTTACGTTGCAGATAAGATTACCGTTATCCGCGATGGTTCTACGATTGAAACGATGGACAATCGAAATTCCCATATTTCGGAAGACCGTATCATTCAGGGAATGGTTGGTCGTGAGCTGACAGACCGTTTCCCGAAACGTCCGGATGTAAAGATCGGCGACATAAACATGGAAGTCAAGAACTGGACCGTATATCATCCATTGTACTCCGAAAGAAAAGTGGTAGATAACGTATCCTTTAAGGTACATAAAGGAGAGGTTGTCGGTATTTCCGGTCTGATGGGAGCGGGCCGTACGGAGCTTGCCATGAGTCTGTTTGGAAAAAGTTATGGCGCACACATTTCCGGTCAGGTATTTATGAATGGAAAAGAAGTACATCTCAATTCTGTACAGGAGGCGATCAAGCACAAACTGGCTTATGTAACAGAGGATCGTAAAGGAAATGGACTGATTTTGTCCAATCCGATCAAAATCAATACAACACTGGCAAATATGGGTGCTGTCAGCAGCCATGGTGTGATTGATAAAGATAAAGAGTATGCAGTAGCGGAAGATTATCGTCAGAAATTAAGAACAAAATGTCCGACGGTAGAACAAAATGTTGGCAACTTAAGTGGAGGTAACCAGCAGAAGGTACTGCTGGCAAAATGGATGTTCACAGAACCGGACATTCTGATACTTGATGAACCTACCCGAGGTATCGATGTAGGTGCGAAGTATGAAATTTACTGCATTATCAATCAGCTTGTTGCAGAAGGCAAATCTGTAATCATGATTTCTTCAGAACTTCCCGAAGTTCTTGGAATGTCAGACAGAATTTATGTCATGAACGAAGGAAAAATGGTTGGTGAGCTAAATGCTGCCGAGGCAACACAGGAATTGATTATGTCACGTATTCTGAAATCAAGTAAAGGAGAGTAGACAATGGGAAATATAAAAATATCTGAAGTAATCAAAAAATATACCATGGTAATTGCTCTTGTGGTAGTTACTATCTTCTTCGCAACACAGAAGAGCGGAGCAATCCTTCTTCCGCAGAACGTAACAAACCTGATTGCCCAGAATGCATATGTATTCATTCTTGCAACCGGTATGCTGTTCTGTATTCTGACTGGTGGTAACATTGACCTGTCAGTTGGTTCTGTTGTATGTTTTGTTGGTGCAATCGGCGGTCAGCTGATGGTAAACAAAGGCATGAACGTATATCTTGCAATTCTCATTATGATTCTCATCGGTACGCTGATTGGTGCATGGCAGGGATTCTGGATTGCTTATGTGCGTATTCCACCGTTTATTGTAACTCTTGCAGGAATGTTGATCTTCCGTGGATTATCAAACGTAGTTCTGCAGGGTCTTACGATTGCTCCAATGCCGGATAATTATCTGGAACTGTTTAACAACTATGTACCGGATTTTATCGGCATGGAAGGTCTGAATATGACCTGTTTCCTGGCAGGTGTGATTGCCTGTGTGGCTTATGTGGCAGTTATTATATGGGGAAGAAAACAGAAACTGAGTAAAGGCTATGCTGTTGAACCAATGGGTGGTGTTGCTGTAAAAATGGCAGTCATCTGCGTCGTAATTCTTGCCTTTATGTACAGACTGGCACAGTATAAAGGTATTCCAAATTCACTTCTGTGGGTAATCATCGTTATCGCTGTTTATACATATATTGCTTCCAAAACAACAGTGGGACGTTATTTCTACGCAGTCGGCGGAAATGAGAAAGCAACAAAACTTTCTGGTATCAATACAAACCGTGTATACTTCCTGGCATACGCAAATATGGGATTCTTATCTGCAATTGCAGCGCTGGTTGTTGTTGCTCGTCTGAATTCTGCGAACCCGACAGCTGGTACAAACTATGAGATGGATGCCATCGGCTCCTGTTTCATCGGTGGCGCATCTGCGTACGGCGGAACCGGAACAGTTCCTGGTGTTATCATCGGTGCTACTTTGATGGGTGTCATCAACCTTGGTATGAACATCATGGGTGTAGATGCCAACTATCAGAAAGTCGTAAAGGGAGCAGTTCTTCTGGTGGCAGTTATCTTTGATGTAGTAAGTAAACGTAAATCCTTTATTGCAAAATAAAATATGAGTATAGCAGGAAAAGCGAGGCTTTATGCTTCGCTTTTTTGTTGTATGGAGATTTTCGATGCAATAAAAAAATTAAAAAATAAAAAGGAAAAAATCGCTTTTTCGGGAATATAATTAATAGAAGGATTTGTCTGAGTGTGGAGGTGAGTCTATGACGATTCGAGAAAGCCTGGAGCAGATGGAAATACAGAACTTAAGTCCCTATGCGTCCCACAGTGCGCATTCCGTGGGAAGAGACCGTCCAGAGGAAGAGTGTGACATCCGGACGGTTTATCAAAGAGACAGGGATCGGATACTGCATTGTAAGGCTTTTCGTCGGATGAAAGATAAGACTCAGGTGTTTCTGGCTCCTCAGGGAGACCATTACAGAAACCGTCTGACACACACACTGGAGGTCTCGCAGACAGCCAGAACCATTGCAAAAGCCCTTCGGCTGAATGAAGATCTGGTAGAAGCCATTGCGCTGGGCCATGATCTTGGGCATACGCCCTTTGGTCACGCAGGGGAAAGAGCTTTGAATCAGGTTCATGAGGGAGGCTTTGCACATTATAAGCAAAGTGTCCGGGTTGTGGAAACGCTGGAAAAACGCGGAGAGGGACTGAATTTGACATGGGAAGTAAGAGATGGCATGCTCAATCACAGAACGTCGGGGACACCGCATACATTGGAGGGACAGGTTGTGCGATTTTGTGATAAAATTTCTTACATACATCATGATATGGATGACGCGATGCGCGCCGGAATTCTTACAGAAGATGATATTCCTATTACCCTTCGAATGGAGCTTGGCTTCACGATCAGAGAAAGGCTGAATACATTGGTTCATGATATTGTAAAGAACAGCTGGGATCAGGATTGTATTCGTATGTCGCCGGCGATTGAGGAAGCTATGATGGATCTGCGTGCATTAATGTTTCGCACAGTATATGAAAGTCCGATTGCAAAAAAGGAAGAGGACAAAGCTGTGGATATGCTGACTGCATTGTATGAGTACTATGTAAAGCATCCGGATGCGATGTCAAAGGAGTATGTAGATCTGGTCGAAAAAAAGAAAGAAAAAACAGAAACAGTTGTATGTGACTATCTCTCTGGAATGACGGACCAGTATTCCATGAAAAAATTTCAGGAATTATTTATTCCAAAATCCTGGGAGGTTTATTGAGTTGTACATAGACAGGGCAGGAATGAGGTAGACATGCGGTACAGTGATGATATTATTGAAGAGGTACGGGTGAAAAATGATATTGTGGATGTCATTTCCCAATATGTGAAACTGCAAAGAAAAGGCAGTTCTTATTTTGGCCTGTGTCCTTTTCACAATGAGAAGACGCCGTCCTTCTCTGTAAGCCCGGCTAAGCAGATGTATTATTGCTTTGGCTGTGGGGCAGGCGGCAATGTTTTTACATTCATTATGGAATACGAGAATTTTTCTTTTGGAGAGGCTTTGAAATTTCTGGCTGACAGAGCCGGAGTGGAATTGCCTCAGATTGAGTATTCCAAAGAAGCGCAGGAGCAGGCAAATCAGAGAAACAGTCTTCTGGAGATCCAGAAAGCGGCAGCCTCCTATTTTTATTACAATCTGCGCAGAGAAAACGGAAAAACAGCATATCAGTATCTGAAGAACCGAGGACTCAGCGATGAGACGATGCAAAAATTTGGACTCGGATATTCCGATAAATACAGCGACGATCTGTATCAGTATCTGAAAAAACAAGGATACAGCGATGAACTTTTGCTGGAATCAGGATTGTT
>JALFVM010000042.1 GCA_022787145.1 Lachnospiraceae bacterium
TTACTGAAAGACATGAAATGAGAAATTCGACAGTGACATCAGAACGGGGCTATCTTCAAATCCATAAGAAAGAGGAAGAAGCAAAATGCAAGTAACAAAAACAATCAAAGCAACCAGAGACCAGATCCGTGAATGGAAAAAGGCAGGATACTCCATAGGTCTTGTACCGACGATGGGATTTTTGCATGAGGGTCATGCAAGTCTGATCAAAAAGTGCAGAGAGGAAAATGATAAAGTTGTAGTGTCTGTCTTTGTCAATCCCACACAGTTCGGACCAAATGAAGATCTGGAGGATTATCCGAGAGATTTTGAGAGAGACTGTGCCCTGTGTGAGAGTATCGGTGCAGATCTGATTTTCCATCCGGAGCCGGAAGAAATGTATCAGGATGCCTGTGCATACGTAAGTATCAATACGTTGTCTGATACTCTGTGCGGTAAAACAAGACCCATACATTTTAAGGGTGTATGTACCGTAGTGTCTAAGTTATTCAATATCGTGACACCGGACAATGCGTATTTCGGACAGAAAGATGCCCAGCAGCTTGCCATTATCCGTAAAATGGTGAAAGATTTGAACTTTGATATCCGTATCGTGGGTTGTCCGATCATTCGTGAGGAGGACGGTCTGGCAAAATCATCCAGAAATACGTATCTGAATCCGGAAGAAAGAAAAGCAGCACTCTGTCTGTCACGAGCAGTGAGAAAAGGACAGGAGATTATCTGTAAAGGATGCACCAGTGAGAGTGTTCTGAAAGAAATGCGGGCAGTTGTAGGAAGTGAACCATTGGCACGGATCGACTATATTTCCGTTGTGGATGCCCTGACGATGCAGCCTGTGGATCAGGTGGACAGGGATGTTCTTGTTGCTATGGCAGTATATATTGGTAAGACAAGACTGATTGATAATTTCAGTTACGAGGTGCAGAAATGAAGAAAATAGGAAAAGTAGCTTCATTGCTGACCCGATATATCAGTATTATTATTTTGATTTTTTCAGCTTTGGCCTTTTGGAAACCGGAAGGTTTTGGTTGGGCAACCAATTACACCTCAGTGTTTCTTGGGGTAGCTATGTTCGGTATGGGGCTTACCATCCGGGCGGAAGATTTTAAAATTGTATTTTCAAGACCAAAAGAGATTCTTGCAGGATGTGTGGCGCAATATACAGTGATGCCGCTGGTGGCATGGTTATTGTCTGTGCTTCTGGGACTGGAACCGGATCTGGCGATCGGAGTGATTCTGGTAGGATGTTGCCCTGGAGGAACGGCAAGCAATGTAATTACCTATATTGCAGGTGGAGATGTGGCTCTTTCTGTAGGTATGACGATCGTCTCTACCCTGATCGCACCGATTATGACACCGCTTCTGGTCTATGGGCTGGGTGGTGCCTGGGTGGAGGTATCATTCTGGGCTATGGTATTATCTGTGGTAAAAGTAATTCTGATCCCGGTACTGATCGGTCTTCTTTTGAACAAATTGTTTCATCATCAGATTCAGAAAATCCGTGATGTTCTTCCGTTGATATCTGTGGTATCTATTGTAATGATCATTTCTGGAATCGTGGCTGTTAACAAAGAGAAACTGATCACCAGTGGTGTACTGGTACTTGGCGTCGTGATAATTCACAATTTCCTGGGGATGGCACTTGGCCTGCTGGTTGCCAGGGTGCTGAAAATACCGTACAATAAAGCAACAGCGATCGCCATAGAGGTAGGTATGCAAAACAGTGGTCTGGCAGTATCATTGGCAACGGCAAACTTTGCCGCCAATCCAATGGCAACATTGCCGGGAGCAATCTTCAGTGTATGGCACAATATCGCAGGTTCCATCTTTGCAGGGATAAGAAGAAGAGGACAGGAAAAAATAGAAAAAGTTTAATAATATGTAATTGAAACCTTGTCAATCGAACTTCTGTTTGCTAAGATAAAACAGGAGGTGTCGGAAGATGGAACAGATGACCTTATTCGATGACAGGGAACGAAATGTTCCTCTGGCCAGTAGGTTACGGCCGGACAGGCTGGAGGATTTTGTGGGACAGGAGCATCTTCTCGGTAAAGGGAAGGTGCTCCGTTTGCTTATAGAGAAGGACCAGATATCATCTATGATTTTCTGGGGTCCGCCCGGAGTTGGTAAGACCACACTTGCCAGTATTATTGCCGGAAGGACCAGGGCGGATTTTATCAATTTCAGTGCTGTGACAAGTGGTATCAAAGAAATTAAAGAAGTGATGAATCAGGCAGAGAATAGCCGGAGGATGGGGATACGCACCGTGCTTTTTGTAGATGAGATTCATCGGTTCAATAAAGCTCAGCAGGATGCATTTCTTCCTTTTGTTGAGAAAGGAAGTATTATTCTGATCGGTGCAACTACGGAGAATCCTTCTTTTGAGATTAATGCAGCACTTTTATCCCGATGCAAAGTATTTGTTTTGAAATCTTTGGAAGAAAAAGATTTGGTAAAGCTTCTGCGTCATGCACTGGTGAGTTCGTCCGGATTTGGCAATCAGACAATTCGCATAACAGAAAGACAGCTGCAGGCGATTGCTGTTTTTGCCAATGGAGATGCAAGAACAGCACTGAATACACTGGAGATGGCAGTGCTGAACGGAGAAGTCAGTGCTGAGGCTATTACTGTTACAGATGAAGGGATGGAGCAGTGTATCAGCAAAAAGTCATTATTGTATGATAAAACAGGGGAAGAACATTATAATCTGATTTCTGCTCTTCATAAATCCATGCGCAACAGTGATCCGGATGCAGCGATCTATTGGCTGTTTCGTATGTTGGAAGGTGGAGAAAATCCTTTATATATTGCCAGAAGGCTCATTCGTTTTGCCAGTGAGGATGTGGGAATGGCAGACAGCAACGCGCTGCAGGTGGCAGTTGCAGCATATCAGTCCTGCCATTTTCTGGGAATGCCGGAATGTGATGTGCATCTGACTCATGCTGTGACATATCTTGCTATGGCACCTAAGTCAAATGCGCTTTATCAGGCATGTGAACAGTGCAAAAAAGACGTGAAGGAAAAGCGTGCTGAGCCCGTTCCCCTCTGGCTTCGCAATGCGCCCACTAAATTGATGAAAGAACTGGATTATGGCGTCGGGTATCAATATGCTCATGATACGGAAGAAAAACTGACCCGTATGGAATGTCTTCCGGAGTCTCTGAAAGGACGGGAATATTACAAACCGGGGGTTCAAGGAGCTGAAAAACAGGTGAAAGAACGTCTTGAAACAGTGAAAAAGTGGAAACACTTATCAGAAGGATGACAAAATGAAAGGAGACCAGAGTGGACAAAAAAAGGCAGAGAACAAAATTTATTCTACGTGCGATAAAACTTGCCGTGGGAAGCAGTATTGCAATTTATATAGCACAGCTGTTGCATCTGCAGTTTGAAGCATCTGCGGGAAGTATTGCATTTTTAACAATTGTGACTACAAAATGGGAGACCGTAAAACTATCACTGGTGAGAGTGATCACTTTTGTAATATCAGTTTTTCTTGCATGGCTGATGTTTACTCATATGAGAAGCGAATGGGTGGCTTTTGGTATTTTTGTTCTCTGTGTCACAATTCTCTGTGAAATATTGGGCTGGAAAGCAGCGGTGTCTGTGAATGTTGTGATTGGAACACATTTTTTAAATACAGAGCATTTTACCAGAGAATTTATTTGGAATGAGTTTATGCTGGTACTGATTGGTATAACGATTGCACTTCTTCTGAATCTTTTTCATGGAAATGACAGTCAGAAAAAGGAAATTATTCGTTGCATGAGAGATACCGAAGAAAAACTGCAGAGTATCCTTGGGGAACTGGCGGCATACCTTTTGGAGAATCCATCCGACAGAAATGTCTGGGACGATATTATTAACCTTGAGAAGCAGCTTCAGGAGTATCTACATGAGGCTTATGAGTATCAGAATAATACATTCCAATCCCATCCGGTATATTATATTGAGTATTTTGAGATGAGAAGCAATCAGTGCACAGCAATTCACAATCTGCATTATGAATTGAAACGAATTAGAAATATGCCGGGACAGGCGAAGATTGTGGCCGGATATATTCTTTATATGAAAGAATATGTAGTAGAAATGAATGTCCCTGCAAGGCAGCTGGAGGCTCTGCAGCAGATCTTTCTGGATATGAAGCAAGAACCTCTGCCCGTTACACGAGAAGAATTTGAAAGCAGAGCGCTTTTGTACCATATTCTCATGGATTTAGAAGAATTTTTGATGTTTAAAAAGCGTTTTGTGGAAGGATTGGACGGAAAAACACTGGAGCGCTACTGGAAGAAAAACCTGGAGAAGAGAGAAAAAGGAGAAAAACAGATATGAGAATTTTACTGATCCGACATGGAGACCCGGATTATGAACATGATACATTGACGGAAAAAGGACACAAAGAGGCAGCTTTGCTGGCAGAGACAGCGGAGGATCTGAATGTGGGCGACTGTTATGTATCACCGTTGGGAAGAGCACAGGTTACTGCTTCTTATACATTGAAAAAGTTGGGACTTACGGCTGAGACGAAAGACTGGCTACAGGAATTTCCGGCACAGGTGGATATTAATCAGGAAACTGAACTTCAGAAAGCCTATCCGGACTGCAAGAAGAAAAACGGATATTTTCAGTCGCGTATTCTTTGGGATATGGTTCCGGGATATTGGACAGAACACCCGGAATATATGGACAAAAATGGTTGGAGGACATCTTTGGCAGCGCAATACAGTGATCTTGTTCCCGTGTATGATTATGTAACAGAAAATTTTGACAAGCTTCTGGAACAGTATGGGTATGTCAGAGATGGAGTTCATTACAGGGTAGTGAAGGAAAGCAGAGAAACTATTACATTATTCTGCCATTTTGGAGTTAGTTGTGTGATTATGTCTCATCTTTGGAATATTTCACCTTTTATTTTATGGCATAGTCTGGCACTGGCACCTACATCCGTTACAGAAATAGTTACAGAAGAAAGAGAAAAAGGAACTGCATATTTCAGGGGATTGCGTGTGGGTGATCTTTCACATCTGTATATGGTAAAAGAGCCCCCTTCATTTGCCGCAAGGTTTTGTGAAACCTATGGAAGCACAGAGGAAAGACATTAATAATAATAGAAACGCTACATAATTGTTACAAAAATATAAAATGATTTTAAAAAATGCGCAAAAAAGGGTTGCAAAGCATAGCAGGTTCATGGTAATATGATGGAGTAGTAGCTGAAATTATTACGGAAAGTTTACGGACACAAAAATGTTATGTTGGGAGAATGTTAAATGAAAAAAAGAATTGTATGTTTGGTACTTGGGCTGACGATGATGTTATCTCAGA
>JALFVM010000050.1 GCA_022787145.1 Lachnospiraceae bacterium
ACATGACCGCACTCGTTCGAGAGGGATATCCCAGCGCAGACATTTGGAGAAATTTTCGCAGTTTTTTCGAGCATAGCGATTGCTCGCGACGCACTGTTTGAGCACTGCGTGCGAGTTTGCGTCAAGAGCAATCCATAAGCGACGCAGAAAAAGCAAGAAAATCGACATGCCTGCGCTGGGATATCTCTCTCGGATGAAAGGCGGTCATGAAAAAACTCCGGAAGTAACCACCCCAACCTTGCCGGTGGGATTCTGCTTCGTTGACCGAGAAAGTGGTGCACATACAACTACAAACAGGAAGTTAAAGTATTCACTCTTTAATTTGATGATGTCGGCAGATATGGTCTGAGTGCTCCTGCGACATTGCTGATCGGCATTGTCTGAAGCCATACATGTCCCGGTCCGGTAATCTCGGTGTTAAAGAAGCCCTCCCCGCCAAACAACATATTTTTCACGCCTGGCACGCTGACAATTTCCATGCTGCAAGTCGATGACATTGCTGCCAGATGGCCGGTATCTACCACAATCTTCTGTCCCGGCTGCAGTTCATATTCTACCACGTGGCCGTCAAACTCTGCGAACAGTATTCCATTGCCGCTGAATTTCTGCATAATGAAACCTTCTCCTCCAAACAGACCACTGCTGAATTTTTTATTGAAAAAAATCGAATACTGCACGCTTCTTTCACTTGCAAGAAAAGCGGATTTCTGTGCAATAATCTCATTCCCCGGCGAAATCTGGAAAGCTTTTACGGATCCCGGAAAACTGCTTGCAAACGCAATCATGCCTTTTCCATGCATCGCTGTATAAACATTCTGGAACATTTTCTCACCGGAAAACATTCTTCCAAATACTTTTCCGATTCCTCCGTTGGAGGTCGTTTCCATCTTCATATTCGGAGACATCCATGCCATGCTGCCACCTTCATTGATCATCGCTTCCCCATCTTCCAAATAACAAATAATTACAGGTAATGTATCGCCTTTAATCTCATATTTCATAATTTAATCCTTTCCGCCTATACAAGCTTTTGACAGATTTTTTTGTTTCTATTTTATCATATTCTCCAAATGATGTAAAATCAAAGAATCTTTTCTGGATTAATTTTCAGATAATTTATCACTACTTAACAAAGCGGGAGTCTTTTACGACTGAGATAAAATAATACATCCAAAGCTATACATCAACAAAAAACCGGTGAAAAATCCCTGTTTGGAATCTTCCACCGGTTTTTCAGCTTTCGCTATTCTTTATTTGTTGTTGATGTAATTAATCAAGCCCTCAGCAGCAATGATTTTCTGCATGAATTCCGGGAATGCCTGGCCCTTGAACTCTGTGCCTTTTGTCTTATTGTAGATCATTCCGCTATCAAAATCGATTTCTACTTCATCACCTGCGTCAATACCTTTTGCAGCTTCCGGACACTCGATGATCGGAAGTCCGATATTGATGGCATTGCGGTAAAAGATACGTGCAAATGTCTCAGCGATGACACAGCTTACGCCTGCTGCCTTGATGGAAATCGGTGCATGCTCACGGGAAGAACCGCATCCGAAGTTCTTGTTGGCAACAATAATATCGCCTTTGTTTACATTTTTCACAAAATCCTTATCAATGTCTTCCATGCAGTGTGTTGCAAGCTCGGCCGGATCTGAAGAATTCAGATAACGAGCCGGAATGATTACGTCTGTATCTACATTGTCACCATATTTAAATACTCTTCCGTTGGCCTTCATCGATCTTTCCTCCTATAATCCAAGTTCCGCCGGTGCTGAAATTTTACCGGTTACCGCACTGGCAGCTGCCACAGCCGGGCTTGCCAGATAAATTTCAGAATCCACATGTCCCATACGTCCTACAAAGTTACGGTTTGTTGTGGAAATACATCTCTCATTTGCAGCCAGAATTCCCATATAACCGCCAAGGCAAGGTCCACAGGTCGGTGTACTTACTACTGCACCTGCCTCAATGAAGATTTTCAGAAGACCTTCTTCCATCGCCTGCAGATAAATTGCCTGTGTTGCAGGAATCACGATGCAACGAACACCTTTCTTTACTTTTCTGCCTTTGAGAATCTCGGCTGCACATCTTAAGTCGTCAATACGTCCGTTTGTACAGGATCCAATCACCGCCTGGTCGATCACTACATCGCTTGTGATCTCGCTGATAGTCTTTGTATTCTCTGGAAGATGCGGGAATGCGATTGTCGGCTCCAGAGTGCTCAGATCAATGGTGTACTCCTCGTCATAAACAGCATCCTCATCTGCCTCATATACGGTAAACGGTCTCTGAGAATGCTCTTTCATATAGGCAACAGCCACTTCGTCTACCGGGAAGATACCGTTCTTTCCACCAGCCTCGATTGCCATATTTGCGATTGTAAAACGGTCATCCATGGTCAGGTTCTTAATTCCCTCACCAACGAATTCCATAGATTTGTAGAGTGCTCCGTCCACACCGATTTTTCCGATGATGTGAAGGATCACATCCTTTCCGCTCACCCATTTGGATGGTTTGCCAACAATATTGAATTTGATGGCAGAAGGCACTTTAAACCATGCTTTTCCAGTTGCCATTCCGGCTGCCATATCGGTACTTCCCACACCTGTGGAGAAAGCACCAAGCGCGCCATATGTACAGGTATGAGAGTCCGCACCGATGATCACATCTCCGGCAACCGTCAGTCCTTTTTCCGGAAGGAGTGCATGCTCAATCCCCATCTGTCCTACGTCAAAATAATTCGTAATTTCATGCTTGCACGCAAACTCTCTTACACATTTACAATGCTCTGCTGATTTAATGTCTTTGTTTGGAATAAAGTGATCCATAACAAGCGCTATCTTGTCTTTGTCAAACACTTTATCCTCTGTCATTTTATCCATTTCATGAATGGCAACTGGAGATGTAATATCATTTCCCAGTACCAAATCCAAATCTGCCTCAATTAACTGACCGGCTTCTACTTTGTCCAGTCCGGCATGAGCAGCCAGGATTTTCTGCGTCATTGTCATTCCCATGATTCTATCCTCCATTATATGTCTATATGTCTATATTGAATGAAAACCCTGAACCAAATATTCTTCTGATTCAGGGCCTTCCATTTTTTAAATTAAGAACAAATTCTCAAAATAAACATTTTTAATTGTGATTTGAGGAAACGATTAGTTGTTAATCAATTTCTCTTCTCCGTTCCAGCTGTACAGTTTACGGATTTCCTCACCAACTTTTTCAGATGGATGCTCAGAAGCTAATTTTCTCATAGCTTTGAAATGAACCTGGCTTCCTGCAGAAGACATATCCAGTAAGAAGTCTTTTGCGAAAGTACCATCCTGAATGTCAGACAGAATCTGTCTCATAGCATTCTTTGTATCTTCTGTGATGATCTTAGGACCTGTGATGTAATCACCATACTCAGCAGTATTGGAGATAGAATATCTCATACCTGCAAAACCAGACTGGTAAATCAAATCTACAATCAGTTTCATCTCATGGATACACTCAAAGTAAGCGTTTCTTGGGTCATAACCAGCCTCGCAAAGAACTTCGAAACCAGCCTGCATCAGTGCACAAACACCACCGCAAAGAACTGCCTGCTCACCAAACAGGTCTGTCTCTGTCTCTGTACGGAATGTAGTCTCCAGAACACCAGCTCTTGCTCCGCCGATTCCCAGTGCATATGCCAGTGCCAGATCCAGTGCTTTGCCTGTAGCATCCTGCTCAACAGCTACCAGACATGGAACACCTTTTCCTGCCTGATACTCGCTTCTTACAGTATGTCCTGGTCCTTTTGGTGCGATCATAGTAACGTCAACGTTCTTTGGTGGGTTGATGCATCCAAAGTGAATGTTGAAACCATGAGCGAACATCAGCATATTGCCCTCTTCCAGATTTGGCTCGATGGACTCTTTGTACATAGCTGCCTGTTTCTCATCGTTAATCAGGATCATGATAATATCTGCTTTTTTTGCTGCCTCTGCTGCTGTATATACTTCAAATCCCTGCTCCTCTGCGCGTTTCCAGGATCTGCTTCCCTCATAAAGACCGATAATTACATGGCATCCAGATTCCTTTAAGTTTAATGCATGAGCATGTCCCTGGCTTCCGTAACCGATAATTGCAATTGTCTTGCCCTCTAACAGAGAAAGGT
The DNA here is from genome assembly GCA_022787145.1 of Lachnospiraceae bacterium. GTDB lineage: Bacteria > Bacillota > Clostridia > Lachnospirales > Lachnospiraceae > JALFVM01. The sequence continues at coordinate 4,148 of JALFVM010000050.1, forward strand.
TACAATCTTCCTGGTAATAAATTTTTGCTGCCATTTTGAATTCCTCCTAAATGTATAAAAATAAAATAATGGTATATATAGTTAAGGGTTTTGTCCCCTAGCTGCTGAATTATAAAAAGCGAACATCGTCTGCGCCTCTGGACAGACCTGTCAGACCGGTTCTTGCCAACTCCAGAATCTCATATCCCTCCAACAGACTGATAAACGCTTCCAGTTTGCTCTTGTCTCCGGTCAACTCTACGATCAGGGAATCTTTACCGATATCCACAATCTTTGCGCGGAAAACATCAGCGATGGAAATTACATTCTGTCTTTCTGCAACTCCGGCTTTGATTTTCACCAGAATCAACTCTCTGTTGACGCTGTTTCCAGGAGCCAGAACTTTAATATCTCTTACATCCACCAGTTTCTCAAGCTGTTTTGTAATCTGTTCCAAAATCAGTTCATCTCCGCTGCATACCACTGTCATTCTGGAAAACTTCGGGTCTGCAGTCACACCAACAGTCAGGCTGTCGATGTTGTATCCACGACGGCTGAACAATCCTGCCACACGGCTCAATACACCGGCAGTATTATCTACAAGTATTGATAAAATTCTCTGTTCCATATGTACACTCCTTATTGATATCCAAATATCTTCTCTATTCTATCAAGTTCATTTTGCTTTGTCAATGCAGTTTAATAAATTGTTTCTATTCGCATACGATTCTTTTGCGGAAATATTTACACCAGATATCGTTTTTTCAGATTTGTAAGATTCGCTGCTGTCAGGCACATGGCACGGCGAAGATAATGCTCCATCGAACCATACTCTGACTCAATCGTACTGATGGCACTTTGCAGATAGCATTCTTTTGCACTCATGACCGCCCGCATTTTTTCGATTGCGTCGTCGGGCACATCCTTCGATTTCATCAGCCGGCACAAATATTCCATTTCTTTACTCTGGCAGGTATTTGTGCGCATATAATCATCCATAATCTTACCTCTTGGCACACCAAGCGCATAGAGAAGCAGCATCGTTGCAATTCCGACTCTGTCTTTTCCCACACTGCAGTGCCATAAAATCGCATGACCTTCCTCATTGTCAATCAGATGCTGAAAGAATCGTGCATAATAATATTGGGAATTTCGGTCCAGCACAATTTTCTGATACAGACTCATCATATAAGCGTCCGGATTATCTCCAAGCTGCATGAGCATATCCATCGGAGACATCTCTCTGGTAATGCCAAGCATCGCTTCCTCAAAAATAGGGTTCTTCACATAGGTGACTCCGTCTATCACCGTATCCGGCTTCTGCATCTGCTCCTGCTCCGTCCGAAAATCAAGAACCGTTGCCAGATGATATTCACTCTGAAGAACCGATGCGTCTTCTGCCGACAGATGATACAATTCTCCGCTTCGAATCAATTGATAAGGAAGAATCTTTCTTCCATCATTGGTCGTCATGCCGCCGAGATCTCTGGTATTGAAAACGCTGTTCAAAGGCAAGGGTTTTCCCTTGGGATATCCAACGATCAAGTCCTTGTGATTTTCCTTCAGGAAGGAAATACAGGATGCTGCCTCTGCCTGTGTCATCTCAAACTGATATCGCTTCTGCATCTTTGTCAATATAACAACAGAAGCGTCCTTCGTCTCCTCTCTGCTGTCAGTCACATAGTAAGCCCACCTGATGTCTTTGCACGGAATCAGACAGGATTTCATCATTTTGGAAAATCTCACTTCGCCATTCTCTACTTTTATCTTTCCAAAACGCATAGTAAATCCCTCCTCTCAATATCTGCCATTGTATCACACTTCTTCCAAAACAAAAAGTCATCCGTCTCAGGAAAGTCATCTTTCATAAGACGGATGATTGCTGTTCACACGCCACTATTTTGTGAGGTGTCAAAAGGCTTCTATTCGCCCAGTTTGATTTTCATATATGCCTTGATAACCTCTCCGGTCTTCTCAAATCCAAGCTGGCTGCTGTCCAGGCATAGGTGATAATTTCTGGCATCTTCCCATTCTCTTCCCGTGTAATATTTATAAAATGCACCACGGTACTTATCGGTCTTTGCCACAAATTTCTCCAGTTCTTTTCCCTTCAAAGCCACACGTTCTGCCGCACGCGCCAGACAATACTCTTTCGGTGCATGCACAAACACACTAATCAGGTTTTCATAATCCTTCAAAACAAAATCTGCACATCTTCCCACAATCACGCAGGATTCTCTGGCAGCCAGATCTTTGATGATCTTCGCCTGATAGTAAAAAAGGTTTTCCGGAGAAACAAAGTCTTTGTCTCCCGGCGGGATCAGCTGACCATTGTAGATGTTTTTTGATATTCCGGTAAGAATTCCATTGCTGATTTTCTCATCATTGGCGTTAAAAAGTTCTTCTTTGATTCCGCTTTCATCGGAAGCCATACGAAGAATTTCTCTGCTGTAACAATTCACCCCAAGCTCTTTCGCAAGATTTTCACCGATGGTCTTGCCACCGCTTCCAAACTGTCTGGAAATCGCAATTACATAGTTTTTCATAGAATCCCTCCTATTCACCCAAATATGCCTTTTTGATAGAATCGTTGTTCATCAATTCCTTTGCATCGCCATCCAGTACAATATTACCAGTCTCCAGAACGTATGCTCTGTCTGCAATCGACAAAGCTTTCTTTGCATTCTGCTCTACCAGAAGAACCGTCGTTCCGCTGGCGCTGACCTCCTGAATAATGTCGAAAATCTCATTTACAAAAATAGGTGACAGTCCCATGGAAGGTTCATCCATCAGAATAATCTTCGGATGAGACATGAGTGCGCGTCCCATGGCAAGCATCTGCTGCTCACCACCGCTTAACGTTCCTGCCATCTGATTTTTACGTTCTTCCAGTCGCGGAAAACGTTTATAAACAGTTGCCAGCGTATCTTCAATCTCATTTTTATCTTTACGTGTGTAAGCACCCATTTTCAGATTTTCGTATACGGAAAGCTGTGCAAATACTCTTCGCCCTTCCGGTACGTGAGCCATTCCCATGGACACGATTTTGTGGGCTGGTGTCTTGGTGATATCGTTTCCTTCAAACTCTATTTTACCATGTTTTGGCTGGATCAGTCCAGTAACTGTGTGCAAAATTGTGGTTTTTCCGGCACCGTTTGCTCCGATCAGTGCAATGACCTCTCCCTGATTTACCTCAAAGGAAATGCCCTTGATTGCTTTGATCATACCATAGTATACTTCCAAATCTGTAACTTTTAACATTGACATCCTGTATTCCCTCCTATTCTCCTAAGTAAGCCGTAATGACACGCGGATCATTGAGAACAGTGCTTGTGTCTCCCTGAGCCAGAACCTGACCGAAATTCAATACCGTCAGTTCCTCACAAATACCGCTTACCAGCTTCATATCATGCTCAATGAGAAGAATAGTCATCTTGAATTCATCCCGCACAAAACGGATGGTCTCCATCAGCTCTTTTGTCTCATTCGGATTCATACCTGCTGCCGGCTCATCGAGAAGGAGCAGCTTCGGGTCTGTCGCCAATGCTCTGGCAATCTCCAGCTTTCTCTGTTTTCCGTAAGGAAGGTTGGAAGCCAGGAAATCACATTCCTTATCCAGATCAAATACCTTTAAAAGCTCCATCGCTTTCTCGTTCATTTCTTTTTCCACTTTATAGTACTTCGGAAGACGTAAAATTCCTTCCAGCGTGCTGTAAGGATGGCCGTTGTGCAGGCCAACTTTTACATTATCCAATACAGACAAATCTTTAAAAAGACGAATATTCTGGAATGTTCTGGCAATACCGGCTTTGTTGATCTCAATCGTTTTCTTCCCGGTAATGTCTGTACCATCCAACAGAATCGAACCAGAATCCGGCTTATACACACCAGTCAACAGGTTAAATACCGTTGTCTTACCGGCACCGTTTGGTCCGATCAGTCCGTAAAGCTGTCCCTGTTCAATCGATACGCTAAATCCATCTACCGCACGAAGGCCGCCAAAGGAGATGCCCAGATTTTTTACTTCCAATAATGCCATATTACTTGTCCTCCTTTGCTGCATTCTTCTTGCCAAATAATGCTTTTGGTGAATATTTTATCAAAATTGCCTTGGCCTTCGGATTCCAGTTCAGAATCATCATCACAATCAAAACGATTGCATAAATCAGCATACGATAATCATTCAGACCTCTCAAAAGCTCTGGAAGCAATGTCAGAATCACTGCCGCAATGATGGAACCGCGAATGCTTCCAATACCACCCAGAACGACAAATACAAGAATCGTGATGGACATATTGTAACCAAAGTTCTTAGGAAGAGCTGTAAGTGTGGACAGGTTGTGGGCATACAGAACACCTGCCATACCTGCGAGTGCTGCGGAAACAGAAAATGCAAGCAATTTATATTTTGTGATATCAATTCCCACAGATTCTGCTGCAATACGGTTGTCACGGATTGCCATGATGGCACGGCCGGTTCTGGAATTGATCATATTCAGCACAATCACCAGAGTCAGAAGAATCAAAATCACGCCAATTGTAAATGTTGCATCCTTCGGTGTTCCGGAAATTCCCTGCGGTCCTTTGACAATTGCCTCTCCTCCCTCAGCGAGGTTCAAAGACATTGTATCTTTCGTAGAAAAATGAAAACCATTGCTGTCTCTTCCCACGAATAATACATTTATGACATTCTTGATGATTTCGCCAAATGCCAGTGTTACAATTGCCAGATAATCTCCGTACAGACGCAGTACAGGAATACCGATCAGAATTCCAAATACGGCAGCTACCAGCGCGCCAATCAAAAGAGCCAGCAGAAAGCGCAGTCCATCCGGAAGCACTCCGTTTGTGCATTTGGAGAAAAACGCACCGGAAAATGCACCGACACACATGAAACCGGCATGACCAAGACTCAGTTCTCCCAGAATACCAACCGTCAGGTTCAAAGAAACTGCCAGGATTACATAAATACAAAGCGGCACAAGAAGACCCTGAAGCAGACTAGAGAGATTTCCTGTCATAATCATTACCTGAACGATCAGATATACAGCCAGCACCATGCCATATGTAATAAAATTGCTTTTTGTTGTTTTACTCATTGTTTTCTTCATTTCTTTCTCACCTACACCTTCTCATTAATCTTCTTACCCATGATACCGGTAGGTTTCACAAGAAGAACAATAATCAGTACACTGAATACGATTGCATCTGATAACTGAGAAGAGATATAAGCCTTCGATAATATCTCAATAACTCCGAGAAGAATTCCTCCAATCATCGCTCCCGGAATTGAACCAATACCGCCGAATACGGCAGCCACAAATGCCTTGATACCAGGCATGGAACCAGTATAAGGATTCAAAGTCGGATATGCAGAGCACAAAAGTGCACCTGCAACTGCCGCAAGCGCAGATCCAATCGCAAATGTCAGACCAATCGTTCCGTTTACATTGATACCCATAAGCTGGGCAGCACCTTTATCCTCCGATACAGCCAGCATGGCCTGACCAGCCTTCGTTCTCTTAATGAAAACAGACAGTCCAACCATAATCACAATACCGGAAAGAATGGTTACGATCGCCTCTCCGGAGATATTGAGCTTTCCTCCTGCCAAAGACAGTCCGGAAAACGGAACTACCGATGTAAACGATTTTGGATTTGCTCCGAACAGCAGCAATGCAACGTTCTGAAGCAGATAGCTGACACCGATTGCGGTGATCAGAACAGCCAGGGATGGTGCCTCACGCAGAGGTTTATAGGCGATACGCTCAATCGTTACTCCAAGTACTGTACATACAATTACAGAAAGCAGTACTGCAAGAAGCGGCGGCATTCCGGCAGAACTTGCAGAAAAGAAAACTACATATCCACCGATCATAATAATGTCACCATGAGCAAAATTCAGCATCTTGGCAATACCATATACCATCGTATAACCAAGTGCGATGATCGCATACACACTTCCAAGGCTTAAGCCATTGATTAAATATGATATGAAACTCATAATGCACCTCTTTCATCATTTTCTTACACTGCATCAATGCAACAGTGTTGTATGTAACCTATCATACACTAATCTAATCAAGAAAGCCAGAAGAAATTTGCCTTCTGCAATTTCTTCTGGCTTTCCTTGCCAATTTCTATTGACGAATGATTCAATTTTTACATTGCTGTATAAGCGCCATCTTTGATCACAACAGCTTTTGGAGATTTGTTTGGCTCGCCATCTGCTGTCCATGTAATTCCGTCCTCGCCACCGGTAAGACCTTTCACATTAATCTCTGTCATTGCAGGTTTTACAGCTTCGCAGATATCAGAAGCACTCATATCCGGAGTCACTTCTGCTTTCTCAAATGCTGCTTTGATCGCATACATACCATCGTAAGCATCTGCTGCGAACTGGTTCGGAATATCGCCATATTTCTCTTTGTATGTGGATACAAATTTCTGAGTTGCCTCATCGTCTGCATCTGCTGCAAACGGTGTCAGAAGCATCACGCCCTCTGCCAGTGCTGTATCAAAGTTCTCCACTGTCAGAATACCATCCATACCATCACATCCGAAGAATGTAGGATCATATCCCATCTTGTCTGCCTGTCCAAGAATCAAAGCTGCCTCTGTGTAGTAAATTGGAAGGAATACAAGCTCTGCACCAGCATCTTTTGCTTTCTGAAGCTGTGTAGAAAAGTCTTTGTTGTTGTCTGCTGTAAATGCCTCTGCAGATACGATCTCAAATTCCTGATTTGCTGCTTCTGCTGCAAATTTCTCATAGATACCGGAAGAATATACATCAGAGCTGTCATAAATAACGGCTACTTTGGAAGCCAGTTTATTCTCACCGATGTACTGCGCAGATGCTGCCCCCTGACCCGGGTCAGAGAAACATACACGGAATGCATTTTCTGCTGCAACACAGTCTACTGCGGATCCAGATGGTGTCAGCAGAAACATGTTGTCGTTTGTAGCTTCCGCTGCAACTGCGATACATGGAGTCGATGTAACAGTTCCAAGAAGTGCCTGCATACCCCAGTCTTTCAGAGTATTGTAAGCGTTGACAGATTTCTCTGCGTCATGCTCGTCATCCTCAAATTTCATCTCTACCTGAGCACCGTTGATTCCGCCTGCTTCGTTGATCTCGTTCACTGCAAGTTCCATCGCATTCTTTACAGCCTGTCCATAAATAGCTGCTGCTCCGGTTGTAGGTCCGATTCCACCGATTTTAAATACTTCACCATCTGCGGATGCTTCTGTGGAAGAAGCACTGTCAGATGCTGCCTTGTCGCCGCCGCATCCTGCAAGAGAGCCGACAGTCAGCACACCTGCGAGTAACAGGCTTAAAAATTTTGTTGATTTCTTCATTTCCTCTCCTCCTTTTTCTTTCAAAAGATTATTTAATGATAGCTCAACACCCTATATTTGTCAAGTTACATTGCCATAATGAAAGGCTTTTTCTTCCATATCTCTAGGAAAGAGAAGAGGCTGCTGCCTTATCCAATTTTACATTTCTAAAATACAGTGCCATGTCCACCGTGATTTCCAGAATATTCAGCACATAAAAGAACCAACTCAGATAAAACAGCCAGTCCAGAGTGGTTCCTGTTGTCAGTGCCTGCTGCCAAAGGATTACCTTTCTTGTGATTCCGAATATGTATCCGATCCAGATAAAAAATTCAAAAAACAGGCTTTTTCCTTTGGCAGTTCTGGATACCCAGGACTTGCGGATGGAAATCGGCCAGGAAAGTCCAAAACATAAAATCATCAGTGCTTCTAATAAATCCGTCATTTCTTTTCTCCATTCCTTTTGGTTTTTTCTTTTTATTTGTGTTTTGCCAGATACTCGGCTCTTCCCTCCTCATAGAGATTGTTGCCCTCACTGTCAATGATGACAACAAGCGGCATATCTTCCACATAAAGTTTTCTCAGTGCCTCCGCACCCAGATCTTCATAAGCGATCAGCTCTGCCTTCTTGATGCATTTTGCAAGAAGCGCGCCCGCTCCTCCGATTGCACCAAAATAAACACCACTGTACTGCTTCATTGCTTCCACCACTTCCGGAAGACGCGCGCCTTTTCCGATCATGCCTCTCGCACCTACGGACATCATCGTCGGTGCATAAGCGTCCATACGTCCACTTGTTGTCGGTCCGGCAGAACCGATGACCTGTCCAGGTTTGGCCGGTGTCGGTCCTACATAATAAATGGTTGCGTCAGTCGGGTCAAAGGGAAGTTCTTTCCCTTCTGCCAGTGCCTCGCACATTCTCTTGTGTCCGGCATCACGTGATGTATAAATCGTGCCGGTCAGCAGGACTCTGTCTCCTGCATGAAGTGTTTTTGCCAGTTCCTCGGTAAGAGGGAGTGTAATTTTCTTTTCCATCTTAAAGCACCTCCGTTTTGTGGCGAGTCACATGACAGTTGATGTTGATGGCACATGGCATACCTGCAATGTGCGTTGGTAATGTCTCAATATTCAGTCCGATGGCAGTTGTCTTTCCTCCAAAGCCCTGCGGTCCAATGCCAAGCTGGTTGATTTTCTCCAGCATCTCTTTTTCCAGATCTGCATAGAACGGATCTTCATTGGAAGAATCCAGCGGACGCATCAATGCCTTTTTAGCAAGAAGGGCTGCCTTGTCAAACGTTCCTCCGATTCCGACTCCGACGACCATCGGCGGACATGGATTCGGTCCTGCTGTCTCAACCGTTTCCAGAATAAAGTCTTTGATTCCCTGCAGACCTGCGGAAGGCTTAAACATACGGATCGCACTCATATTTTCGCTTCCGAATCCTTTTGGTCCGACCGTAATCTTTACCTGTTCGCCCGGAACAATTTCTGTATAAATCATAGCTGGTGTGTTGTCTCCCGTGTTTCCTCGTCGCACCGGATCCTTTACCACAGATTTGCGCAGATATCCTTTGTCATATCCGCGGCGCACGCCTTCATTGACTGCCTCAGTCAGATCTCCGCCAACCAGATGTACATCCTGACCGATTTCCAGAAAGACACAGGCCATTCCGGTATCCTGACAGATCGGTACATTCTCCTCATCTGCAATCGTAAAATTTTCAATAATATTGTCCAGTACTCCTTTTGCTATTTCTCCATCCTCACAGGCACGGCAATTTTTGATCGCACATTTTACATCTTCGGGAAGATGTTCATTCGCCTCGATACAGAGCTTTTCAATCACATCTGTAAGCTGGCTCACTTCTATTTCACGCATCCAAAATCCTCTCCTTTCTTCGTTCCATGAAAGTATATAAACTCACGAGGCTATTCTACCATAAAACAAAAAAATATACTATGTTATCTTTCGTGACGGGCATATTTCGGAAGCAACAATGGAGAAACATTTCCTGTCTCTACGTTTGCCTCCTTAAGCTCTTCTGCATAGGTGTTGATGTGATTGAGGTTTGGCTCCCCAAGTTCAACGGATTTGCATTTTGCAGCAGCCTTTTTCCCTGCATTTCTGCCAAATACAATCACATCCAGAAGAGAGTTACCCATCAGTCTGTTTCTTCCATGAATTCCGCCTGCAGCTTCTCCTGCAACTAAAAGATTCGGAATTGTTTTTGTAAATCCATCCCCATCAATCTCAAGACCACCATTCTGATAGTGAAGTGTTGGGTAAATCAAGATTGGCACCTTTCTCATATCAATGCCATAGTTCATGTACATACGGAACATAGCTGGAATTCTCTTTTCGATGGTTCCCTCTCCACCAAGAATTTCAATCATCGGCGTATCAAGCCATACTCCTTGCTGACCACCTGGGACCTCTACACCGCGTCCTTCCTGGCACTCCCGGATAACGCCGGAAGCATTTACATCACGAGTTTCCAGTGGATGAATGTAAGCTTCTCCGTTTTTATTTACAAGCTGTGCACCAACAGAACGTACTTTTTCTGTTACTAACGCTCCCATAATCTGTGGTGGATATACGGCTCCTGTTGGATGATACTGGATAGAATCCTGATAAAGAAGTGGAGCACCCGCTCTGTATCCCAACACAAGTCCATCTGCGGTTGCACCATAATGGTTGGATGTTGGGAATCCCTGGTAATGCATTCGTCCTGCACCACCTGTTGCGATTACTACGGTCTTTGCTTTTGCAACCGAATAGTCTCCTGTCTCCATGTTCAAAAGAACAGCACCGGCAACCTGTCCTTTTTCATCTTTCAGAAGTTCAACGGCAGAAGTAAATTCAACTACCGGGATACCAAGATTCAAAACTTCATCTCTCAGTGTACGCATAATTTCTGCTCCGGAATAATCTTTTGCCGCATGCATTCTTTTTCTTGAAGTACCACCGCCATGTGTGGTTACCATTCTTCCGTCTTCTTCTTTATCAAATTCCACGCCAAGTTCATTGAGCCATTTGATTGCATCCGGAGCTTCCATGACAAGTCTTTTTACAAGCTCTGGCTTTGCAGCAAAGTGTCCGCCGCCAAAGCAGTCCAGATAATGCGGTACCGGTGAATCATTTTCTTTATCTGCTGCCTGGATTCCTCCTTCCGCCATCATTGTATTGGCATCACCAATACGAAGTTTTGTAACGATCATGACATTTGCGCCTGCATTGTGGGCTTCAATGGCACACGAAGAACCAGCTCCGCCGCCGCCAATGACAAGTACATCAACATCATAATCTATTTTTGTAAGATCTATCGTTTCACTCATCAGACGACTTGTCGAATGGAGCATTGCTGCCAACTCAAGTGGAGCTTTCTGTCCTTTATTTGGTCCAACTTTGATCTCTGCAAACGCATCTGGGTTATAATCCGGATGGAACTCTTTCAAGAGAGCATCTTTTTCATCCGCTGTCAGACGTCTAGGCTCTGTTGCCATACGTTCTGCTCTTGTAGCTTCTACCTTTTTGATAGATTCCATCATGTTTTCTGGATATGGTGCATACATGTTTCACGCCCTCCTATTTCTCAATTTCTCTGTTGTTGTAAAGTTCCTGCATTTCCGTAATGGGCTTTTGCATAATCTGTTCAATAAGCTCATCATACTTACCATTGTTAATTTCTTCTACTCTTGCGGTGAGATGTTTCGCCTCCGGAGCAATGTATTTTCCTGTGAGACGTCTTGCCAGAAGCCCTACCATCGGGTGAGAAATTCCCGCCGGACATCTGACAGAACAGCATCCGCAGCTTACGCAGTCAAACGATTCCTCTGCACATTTTTCGAACTCACCTCTCTGCGCGTAAGCAATATACTGCATCACGTTTAGATCCTGTGTACATGCTTTTGTGCAGGCATTACATCCGATACAGCTGTAGATTTCCGGGTACAGTTCCATCATGATTTGCTGGTCTGGTTTGATTTCTTCTATGTCATACGTTCTCTTATCCGTCGGGAAGAACGGAATACTTGCCACATACATACCTTCCTCTACCTGAGTCTGACATGCAAGACAGGTCTTTAACTCATTCTTGCCTTTGATTCTGTAAATTGTAGCGCATGCGCCGCAGAATCCGTGGCGGCAGCCGCATCCCCTTTTTAAGGTATATCCGGCATATTCCATGGCAGTCATAATCGTCAGGTCTGCAGGCACACTATATTTCTTACCGAAAAAATATACATTTACCATTTTTTCCATCATCGGTTTTGTCCTTTCTACTCGTTCTAATACTCATTAGGCAGTTCGTCAATTTCATCACAGCGAAATACCGGTCCGTCCTTGCAGACATATTTGGAGCCGATATTGCAGCGACCACATTTTCCAACTCCGCATTTCATGCGAAGCTCCAGAGTTGTGTAAACCTGCTCTTTGGAAAAGCCAAGTTCCTGTAAGCCGGCCAGTACAAACTTAATCATAATCGGAGGTCCGCACACAAGCGCTGTCTTATCTGTGGAAAAACCGATTTCCTTCAGATAATTCGGTACAAATCCTACGTGTCCGTCCCATCCTTCCTGCTCACGGTCGATGGTCAGATACACATTTACGCCCTCTGTTTTCATCCATACTTCCTGAATTTCTTTCAGCTGAACAAGATCATCCGCAGAGCGGGAACCATAGAGAATGTCCACCGTTCCATAATTTTCACGATTATCCAGCACATAATTGATCACGGAACGAAGCGGCGCAAGGCCGATTCCACCGGCAATAAACAACAGATTTTTTCCTTTTAACTCTGTCTCCACCGGAAAATGATTGCCGTAAGGTCCTCTTACTGTAATCTCATCGCCGACTTCCAGACTATGAAGATAATCAGTCAGCATCCCACACTTCTTAATACTAAATTCCTGATATTCTTTGTTTGTCGGTGAAGATGTGATGGAAAACATTCCCTCACTGATGCCAGGCGCACAGACCATCGCGCACTGTCCCGGCATATGCTCAAACAGTTTTCCTCCCTCCGGCGCATTGACGCGAAACGTCTTTACATCCGGTGTCTCCTGACGAATATCTGTGATGATTCCCACCTGAGGAATTAGCGTGTCTAACGTATAATTTTTATGACAGGTACATTCGCTCATGATTTGTCACCTCCCTGTTTTTCAAACGCTTTGATTACTTTTACAATATTTAAAGATGACGGACATTTCTCAACACAGCGTCCGCATCCCACGCAGGAATACATGCCGTCATTGTTTGCCGGAAAATAGACCAGTTTGTGCATAAATCTCTGGCGGAAGCGCTGCATCTGACTGGTTCGGTTGTTTCCGTGTGCCATCATCGTAAAATCAGAGTACATACAGGAATCCCAGCAGCGATAACGTTTGATTCCATGTCCGGTATCATAGTCTTTGATGTCATAGCACTGGCAGGTCGGACACACAAAGGTACACGTTCCACATGCCAGACATGGCTTGTACAGCTCTTCCCAGAGCGGAGAATCAAATTTTTCTTTTAAAGCTTCTCCATTCCAACCTTCTAAAGACATCTGTGCATTTGGCAGTTTTTCCATAATCGCGCGGATAGACTGTTTTTGCTCTTCGACTTTTTCTTCTATTGTATCAGAAAGCAGTTCTTTCACTTGTCCTGTCAGTGTCTCACCTCTCTCGGTCAGTGATTTCCAGTAAAGTTCTTCCTCTGTCATCCACACAGCTACATCTGCAGAAGGCTCTGCGCAGTCAATGCCAAACACATTGCAAAAACAGGTTTCCTCCGGCTCTTTGCAGGCCATGGCTACGATAGTTCCATGCTCTCTTCTCGCCGCATAGAAAGAATCGACCGGGTCTGCCAGAAAGACTTTATCCAGCACCTCAATTCCTCTGACATCACACGCTTTCATGCCAAACACAACAAAATCCTGTTCCTTTAACGCCTCCGGCTCCACAGACAGTTTTTTGCCATCTCTTACGCAAGTATACAGATTCTCACTCTGTGGAAAAAACGCGTCTTTTGGGGATTTTACAGTTTTCAAAGTATCCAGATCTACCTCCGCCTCTTTGCTCCAGGCTCCGAAATTTACCTGATTTCCTGTTTTTACAGGTACATACAATTCCTGATTCTCAGCAATCTTTCGGAATAATGCGCTGAGATTTTCTTTTGCTATCTTATACATCCATTATCCCCTTTCTTTCACAATCCCCGGTTCCACATCGTCAAAAGTAAAGCTCGTCAGCGGCACATCAGCCTCAATATCTTCTCCTGCCTGATATTCTCCGTAAAATTCATTGATATCCTTAATAAATTTGCGGTTAAACAGATGAAGCGGAATGCCCTGCGGACAGACTCTGCTGCACTCTCCGCAATCGGTACATCTTCCCGCCACATGGAAGGCACGGATAATATGAAACATTTTTTCTTCAAAAGAATCAGCATTTGCCTTCTGAGAGCTGTCAAATTTCGTACTGTCAAACACACATTTTCTGCAGCTGCAGGCAGGGCAGACATTTCTGCAGGCATTGCAGCGGATACATTTGCTCAGTTCCTTCTGGAAAAACGCAAATTTTTCTTCCGGACTCATTTTTTCAATGCGCTCTACCTCTGCAAAACGATCCCCATCTTTTGTGTCCTTAGACTCTCCAATTAACTCATCGTAAATCTGATGTTCTTTCCCCTTACACACATGGCATCTCTCAAGCATACCATCTGAATAAGCACATGTTTTCTCTCCATAGATAGTCTGAATGGTCAGTGTATCTGCCGCATCTGTAAGCTCTGCGCCCTCAATGCTTCGGATTCCTTTGATTCCCTGTGCTCTAATCTTCTCAATGTCCAGTTTACCTTTACATCCCACACCGATGATGTACGCTTTCTCTCTGTCAATGCGATGTTCCTTCAAAAGCTGGTTAAAGCTATATGTATCGCAGGGTTTTAAACAAATCAGTGTTTTTCCTTCCATTTTGGATGCTTCAATCATATATTTGCTTAAATTTGCACCGCAGAATCCATTGTACACAAATTCATCCAGAGATTGGGCGGTTTCAAAATAGGATGGCTGCACATCGTAGGACATCTCTCCTGCTTTCCATCCCAGAACACGGGCTACTGTCCCATCTGCAAGCAGTTCTTTGGCACGGTTTACTATTTCCTGCATCTCAAATCCCCCAATCTTACATTTTTTCCAAGTGCATGAATCTTCTCCGCAAACTCATTCATGGTCGTGGAGAATTTTACGCCCTCTGCGGCAGATACCCACTCCACACGGGTACGTCCATTTTCCACGCCAATATAATCAAGCATGGAAAACAAAAGCGTCATACGTCTTCTCGCATAATAATTTCCTGTACTGTAATGACAATCTCCCGGATGGCATCCACACATAATCACTCCGTCTGCACCCTTCTCAAACGCGCGCAGGATAAACATCGGATTGACACGGCAAGAACATGGAACACGAATGATCTTTACATCTGCCGGGTAGCCAAGACGGCTGCTTCCCGCCAGATCGGCACCTGCATAACTGCACCAGTTACAACAGAATGCTACGATTTTAGGTCTGAATTCTTCTTTGTTTTCTATCGACATATTGCATCTACCTCCGCGATAATCTGTCTGTTTGAGAATCCCTGTAAATCCATGGCTCCGGACGGGCAAGTAACGGTACATGCACCACAGCCCTGACACAGCGCACTGTTTACCTGAGCAAGACGGCGTACCTCTCGGATACCGTGGTCATTGACTTCTTTTTCTTCGTAAGTAATTGCTCCGTAAGGACATACATTGGCACAGGAAGAACATCCATTACACAAAAGTTCATCCGGTTTTGCCGTACATGGATTCGTCATCAGCTTGTCTTTTGCCAGAAGACCGATTGCTTTTACAGCGGCAGCTCCTGCCTGGGATACCGTCTCCGGAATATCTTTCGGTCCCTGACAAACACCGGAAAGGAAAATACCTGCCGTCGGGGATTCCACCGGCCGAAGCTTTGCATGTGCCTCTGTCAGGAAATTGTTGGTATCAATGCTTGCGGTCAGCATCGTTGCAATTTTTCTGACGGACGGGTCCGGCTCAATCGCAGCGGCCAGCACAACCATGTCTGCCTCCTTGAGAATCTGTTTGTTGTCCAGAAGGTCACTTCCCTGCACAAGAAGCTTGCCGTTCGGCTGAGGAATGACTTTTCCGACCTGACCTTTGATGTAATTGACACCGTACTGTTCCACAGCTCTGCGATAGAACTCGTCAAAGTTTTTGCCCGGTGTACGCACATCGATATAGAATACCGTCACATTCACATCCGGATATTTGTCACGAATCAGCATCGCATGTTTTGCTGTGTACATACAGCAGATTTTGGAACAATAGCTTTTTCCTCTATGATCGTCGCAGCGGCTTCCCACGCACTGGATAAATACCATTTCCTTCGGTGCTTTTCCATCAGAAAGACGCTCCAGATGACCTTTCGTCGGTCCTGCGGCATTCATGATACGCTCCAGCTCCAGAGAAGTGACAACGTCCTTGCTCTGGTTATAGGCATACTCATCGTAATTGTCGAGCTTAATCATATCAAAGCCGGTCGCAACAACGATCGCGCCGTATTTTTCCGTGATAATTGTGTCTTTCTGTGTATAGTCAATCGCTCCTGCCTGACATACTTTGGAGCAGGCACCACATTTTCCTGTCTTAAATTTGATACAGCTTTGTGTATCGATGACCGGCACATTCGGAATTGCCTGTGCAAACGGTGTGTAAATCGCACTTCGCGTATTCAATCCACGGTTAAATTCGCTTGGTGTCTTTTTGGACGGACATTTCTCCTGACATACGCCACAACCGGTACATTTATTCTCATCTACATAGCGGGCTTTTTTGCGGATATCTACGGTAAAATCTCCCACGAACCCAGATACCTTTTCGACCTCGCTGTATGTATAAATATTGATTTTTTCATGGGCAGATGCCTCCACCATCTTCGGTGTGAGAATGCACGCGGCACAGTCCAGCGTCGGGAAGGTTTTGTCAAGCTGAGACATTCTTCCGCCGATACTCGGTGTCTTCTCCACAATATCTACTTCATAGCCTGCATCTGCAATATCAAGTGCCGTCTGAATTCCTGCGATACCGCCGCCAATAACCAGCGCACGTTTTGTCACACGACTCTCGCCTGGCTGAAGCGGTGTGTTCAGATTGACTTTTGCAATGGCTGCCCTCGCCAGAATAACCGCCTTTTTGGTGGCCTCTTCCACGTCCTTGTGAATCCAGGAGCAATGCTCACGGATATTGGCGACTTCCACCATGTATGGGTTTAATCCCGCTTTTTCTACTGCCTTTCGGAATGTAGCTTCATGCATACGCGGGGAACAGGAACAGATCACAACACCAGTCAGACCATATTCTTTGATGGCATGAATCACTTTTTCCTGCCCTGCCTCGGAACACATATACTGATAATCTTCCGAATAAACAACTCCCGGTTCCATACGAACCACATCTGCAACTTTTTTTACGTCTACCGAAGCGGCAATGTTGCTTCCGCAGTGGCAGACAAATACTCCTATCCTCTGCACCTGTTTCACCTCCTGTATCTTCTGAATGCACTGACTAATAACTGCTGCGGAAGTTCCGGATCCAGCAGCTCTGGGATTTCATTCGGTGACAGATAATCCTGTCCTTTCTGGCGAACCACAAGCTGTCTGACTCCGTCAATGAGTTTTCCTGGTTTTACGTCTCTCGGGCAACGCTCCACACATGCAAAGCAGGATAAGCATTTCCACAGCGACTTTGAATTTGCAAGCGCCTCAATATCCTCATTCAGGATGTAAGATACGAACTGATGCGGTTTGATGTCCATCTCATCGAACGCCGGACAGGTCGCGGAACATTTTCCGCATTTCATACATTTCAGAGGATTGACTCCACTGATTTCTCTAATCAATTCTGCCTGTTTCTTTGCATCACTCACTGCTTTGTCACCTCCTCTTTCACGCCAAGTGCTTCTGCGAGAAGCTCTGTAAAATAATAAACGGGAAGTTTATTCTGTGCATCACTGTGATTTAAGTTGTACAGACACAATGGACAGGCGGTAATCAACATTTCTGCCCCGAAACCTTGTGCACTTTCCATAATCTTGCTGCACATATTTTTTGACATCTCTTTCTCTTTCAGAGAAATGTAACCGCCGCAGCACTCATTGCGGTAAGGATAAATCACAGGTTCCCCTCCGATCGCACGGATAAATTCCTCGATGATCGATGGATTTTCCGGATTATCAAATTCCAAAATTTTTCCCGGGCGCAGCAGCAGACATCCATAATAAGCACCAATTTTTCTTCCTGTAAACGGATGTACGACTTTTTCTTTGATCGTATCAAATCCAACTCTGTCGCGAAGCACTTCCAGGTAATGCAGTACGGTTGTTTCTCCGCAGTAAGGTTCTTCCAGCTGCATATAGTTATTGGCTCTTGTTCGGATATCTTCTACGTTTTTCATATCATCATTCACACGCTTGATCACATGATGACAGGCCGAACAGAGAGTAATCAAATCCTGACCTTTTTCCTTTGCCTCATTCAAAGCTCTGACAGAAGAAAGCTTCGTGGCAATCTCATCGCTGCCGAGCGGATATACTCCGCCGCAGCACTGCCAATTTTCAATCTCTTCCAGTTCAAATCCCAATACTCTGGCAGATGCTCTCGCATACGCATCCAAATCCTTCGCTTTGGTTCTGAGTGTACATCCCGGATAATAACTGTATTTCATCGTTCTTTTCCTTTCTTTGTACAAATCAAGTATAATTGTTTATAATTCAATATGCGCAATGACTGCTTTCAGTGCATTGGCACTTGCCTGCAGTTTTTCAATCTCATGCTTATTCATCCGCATCGGCACCTTACCCTGAATACCGTTCGGTCCCACCATCGTCAGTGTACTCAGACAAACATCTTCAATTCCATACTCTCCGTGCATCATGGAAGACACCGTTGCAATGGAATCAGAGGAAGCAAGCAAAATATTGCACAGCTTGCAAACTGCTGTTGCTACTGCATAGAAGGTTGCACCTTTGTTTGCAATCACCATACCGCCGGATTTGTGAACATATTCTTCCAGTCCTTCCTTATCCAGAGGCTCGATATCCAGTCCTTTCGATTTTGCCAGCTCATAATATTCATCTACGCTCACACCGGAAATATAAGCGCCTGTCCACGGAACAAACGACGTATCTCCATGCTCACCAAACACATATGCATGAATATTTTTCTGTGCAATTTTATATTGCTCGGAAATTCCGCAGCGCAGACGGGCAGTATCCAGAATCGTTCCGGAACCGATGATCTGGCTCTCTGGCAGACCAGAAATTTTTGTAAATACATACGTCATAATATCAACCGGATTGCTGACAATAACATAAAGTGCGTCTGGTGCTGCCTTTACGATTTCCGGAGTAATACTTTTTAAAATATTTACATTTGTCTGGGTCAACTCAATTCTTGTCTGCCCCGGCTTACGCGCAATACCAGATGTAATAATGACGATGTCAGAACCTTTTGCATCCTCATATTCCCCTGCCTGAATTGAAATCGGATCTCTGAAACAAGTTCCCTGAGAAATATCCATGACTTCACCAGCCACTTTTTTCTTGTTGATGTCAATCAGAACAATCTCTGATGCGATGTCCTCATGGGATAATGTATACGCAATCGTTGCTCCAACACTTCCAGCCCCAATGATCGTGATTTTGCTGCTCATAAAGTCTCCTTTCCATTTAAAAAAGCCAATTTTTTGTTATTTTTTTAACAATAGATGGTTAAAAAAATAAAATCCAGCAAAAGCAGTCTATTATTATATAATTCCAATTTAATATATAATAAAAACACATAAAAAATGCAACGAAAATATTTCCCTATATTTTCATATTTTGCAAGATTTTACAAATTCTCCTTTACCACTGTTAAATTTTTATCAACTATATTAAAGATAATACAACTAAATTTTCCGTTTGACAAGCCCCAAAATAATTTTTTTACAATTCCACAAAATTCCCGTTTATCGTGTCGTATGTGCACCGCTTTTCCCGTCACCGGAACAAATTCCCAACGGCAATGTTGGGCTTTAGAGCTTCCGAATAGCCATTTGCACAGGGAAGGCTTTCCACATCAAGTGCGATCTCTCCGCTTGTGCGGGCATACCTTTGGCAGATTTTCTTGTTTGGCTGCGCCGCCTATAGATTGCTTTTCAAACAAACTCGCGCCCTGCGCTCAAACAGTGTTTTCAAAGCAATCGCTATGCTCGCCAAGCCTGCGAAAATCTGCCAAAGGTATGCCCGCACAAGCGGAGAAATCTGCACTTTGATTCTGGAAGGTGATTGATCTGTGCAAATTGTCTGTTCTACATGAGTGGCTATCTTCATCTTTATAGGTGCTGTGTGGGCAGATAGCCCACAAGCACCAAATGTAAGCATTACATCTTTTGAGAAAATGTAGGAGTTTTCCGCATGACCGTGCTCGTCCGGGAGGGATACCACCGCTCAGGCATTTGGAGAAATTTTCGCAGATTTTTCGAGCATAGCGATTGCTCGCGACGCACTGTTTGAGCACTATGTGCGAGTTTGCGTCAAGAGCAATCCATAAGCGGCGCAGAAAAAGCAAGAAAATCGACATGCTTGGGCGGTGGTATCCCTCCCGGGCGAGTGGCGGTCATGTGGAAAAACTCCGGAAGTAAGCAACCCAAAAACTTTGCCGTTTGAAAGTGTTCCGGCGAATAGAAAAGCGGTGCACATACAACCATTTGAAGAACGCAAAAAGAGAGTACCGCTTCCCCGGCTGAATCAATCAGCGTGAAAGCGGCACTCTCCTTATATGAGTGCAAATCTTATCTTGTTAATTCCAGATACAAATCTTTATACTGTTTTGCAGAATTGTCCCAGGAGAAGTTCTTGTCCATATCTCTCTGAACCATCTCATCCCAGCACCAGCGATTTGTAAAATACAATGTCTTCGCTCTGTTGATCGCATCTAATAACAATCCAGCTTCATAGCGATCAAATGTGAAACCATTTCCTGTATTGGAGTACATATTGTATGGTTCTACTGTATCTTTCAAACCACCTGTCTCACGAACAATCGGCACCGTTCCATAATGCATCGCAATTAACTGTGTTAATCCGCAAGGTTCAAACTGAGAAGGAACCAGCAATGCATCCGCTCCTGCATAAATCCTGTGAGCTCTTGTCTCATCATACATAATACTAGAGCAGATTCTTCCCTTGTAAGCATTTTCATAATACCGGAAGGAATTCTCGTAAACATCATCTCCAGTACCCAGCACAACAATCTGTGTATGCTCGTCCATAATCTGCGGAATAATCGCATTCAACAAATCCAATCCCTTCTGATTTGTTAATCTGGAGATTAATCCGATTACAAATTTGTTTTCATCCTGAACCAGACCCAATTCTGCCTGCAGTTTCCGTTTGTTTTCTTTCTTTTTATCCAATACACTTGTAATATCATAATTTGCATACAGTCTGGAGTCCGTAGCAGTGTTCCAGATGTCATAATCAATACCATTCACAATACCTCTTAATTTTCCAGAATGATATCTCAAATGCGCATCCAGTTTTTCTCCATAATATGCCGTCTGAATTTCTCCCGCATAAGTATTGCTAACTGTAGTAATCACGTTTGAATAAGTTAAGCCGCCCTTTAACATGTTTGCGTCTCTGTAGCCCTGTTTTAATGCATCTTTGTTGAATACATAATCCGGCAGTCCTGACCAGTACTGAATCGTCGGAATATTGTAGATTCCCTGGAAACGCAGATTATGAATCGTGAAAATTGTTTTTGCAGAAGTCAGTTTTGTATTTTCAAACAGCGTTCTTAAATATACCGGAACGAGAGCTGCCTGCCAGTCATGACAATGGATAATATCCGGAATCCAATTCATATAATTCAGTGCAGCCAATGCAGCTTTTGAGAAATAGCAATATTTTGGAATATCATCGATCAGGTTAATATACGGATCTCCATCGCTGAAAAATTCCTCATTGTCGATGAAATCATAGACAACACCATCCCACACGTACTCCATGATTCCTACATAAAAAGCTCTGCCATCTGAACATAAATTCATCTGGAAAGATCCCTTGTATACCATCTTCTCCTGATATTTCCATGGAATACATTTATAGCGAGGAAGAATTACTTTTACATCACAATTCTGTTTCACCAGTGCTTTTGGAAGTGCATACATAACATCTCCCAAACCGCCTGTTTTTACGAAGGGATAACACTCGGATCCTATAAATGCAATACTCCTTCTTGGAGTTGTCGTTGCTTCATATTTGGGTTCTTCCACTACTTCCTTCACCTCTTTAACTTCCTCTACAACTTTTGCTTCTTCTTTTACTTCTTGCGCCGGCTTTTCTTCTTTGACAGTTTCTATTGTTTCAACAGGCTTTTCTTCTTTCACAGCCTTCTTTCTTCTCACAGGTTTTTTGACAGTTTTTGTCTCTTTTGCCGGTTCTTTTTCTTTGACAGTCTTTGTTGTTTTCGCTGTTGCTTTTTTCCTAACAGTCTTTGTTGTTTTCGCTGGTTCCTTTTCTTTGACAGCCTTTGTCGCTTTCACTGGCTCTTCTTCAGCAGTCTCTCCCCCGGTTTTTGCTGCACTTGCCTCTGCCGGAGCCTCTTTTGTCACTTTCTCCACAGATTCCACTGCTTGATCTGCAGTTTTTGTTATCTTTCTTCTGGCCATCTGACACCTCCAAAATTCATTAAACCTTTTTCCTATCTTTTCTTTATATTTCAGATAGGAATTTGTTAAATTGATTATACCACAAATACTCTATACATACAAAGCTTATCTTATTGTATTTTCTATTACTGTAAACAGTAATTATTTTTTCTGAAATTATCTGCTGACAGCCAAAAAGGAATCCTCAATTAACCGAGAATTCCTTTTGTGCATTAGATTATCTTTTGTAAATTATTTGTTTGCCAACGCTTCCTCAACAGCTACGGCTACAGCTACAGTCATACCTACCATCGGGTTATTACCAGCACCGATCAGACCCATCATCTCAACGTGAGCAGGTACAGAAGAAGAACCTGCGAACTGAGCATCAGAGTGCATACGTCCCAGAGTATCTGTCATACCATAGGAAGCAGGACCTGCTGCCATGTTGTCTGGATGCAGAGTACGTCCTGTACCACCACCGGATGCTACAGAGAAGTATTTCTTACCAGCTTCAACGCGCTCTTTTTTGTATGTACCAGCTACTGGATGCTGGAAACGTGTCGGGTTTGTAGAGTTACCTGTGATAGAAACGTCTACGTTCTCTTTCCACATGATTGCTACACCTTCACGAACATCGTTAGCGCCGTAGCAGTTAACTTTTGCACGAGGTCCATCAGAGTAAGCTTTGCGGAATACTTCTTTTAATTCGCCTGTGTAGTAGTCATAATCTGTCTCTACATATGTGAATCCATTGATACGTGCAATAATCTGAGCAGCGTCTTTTCCAAGACCGTTCAGGATAACACGCAGAGGTTTCTGACGAACTTTGTTTGCTTTCTCAGCGATACCGATAGCACCCTCAGCAGCTGCGAAAGACTCATGTCCAGCCAGGAATGCGAAACACTCTGTATCCTCTTCCAGAAGCATTTTTCCAAGGTTACCATGTCCAAGACCTACTTTACGCTGGTCAGCTACAGAACCTGGGATACAGAAAGCCTGAAGACCTTCACCGATTGCTGCTGCTGCATCAGCTGCTTTTGTACAGCCTTTTTTGATTGCGATTGCAGCACCTACTGTGTATGCCCATTTTGCATTCTCGAAACAGATTGGCTGAATGCCTTCTACCATTTTGTATACGTCAAGACCTACAGCTTTTGT
Organism: Lachnospiraceae bacterium; assembly: GCA_022787145.1. Classification (GTDB taxonomy): domain Bacteria; phylum Bacillota; class Clostridia; order Lachnospirales; family Lachnospiraceae; genus JALFVM01. Next base: position 27,348 of record JALFVM010000050.1, read on the forward strand.
GATTTCTGCAGTTTCTTCAATAGAGCTGATTCCGTATTCTGCTAATTTAGCCAGAATCTGCTTCTCTCTTCTTTCATATGATTCAAATAAAGCCATTATTTTATCCTCCTATATTATCGTTCATGACTGATTTTGATATGTAAGACGGGATTATTCTTTTCTAGGATCAACGATCTTAACCGCATCCGCAACACGGCCATACTGACCCTGAGCTTTCTCAAATGCTGTGTTTGCATCATCACCAGCTTTGATGAAATCCATCATTTTACCAAAGTTCACGAATTTGTAACCAATGATTTCATCATCTTCGTTAAGAGCAATACCTGTTACATAACCATCTGTCATCTCCAGATAACGAGGTCCTTTTGCTAATGTACCGTACATAGTACCAACCTGAGAACGAAGTCCTTTACCAAGATCTTCCAGACCAGCACCAATTACAAGACCATCCTCAGAGAAAGCACTCTGGCTTCTTCCGTAAACGATCTGCAGGAACAGTTCTCTCATAGCAGTATTGATTGCGTCACAAACCAGGTCTGTGTTCAGAGCTTCCAGAATCGTTCTTCCCGGAAGGATCTCAGATGCCATAGCTGCAGAATGAGTCATTCCAGAACATCCGATTGTCTCAACCAGAGCTTCCTGGATCACACCTTCTTTTACGTTCAATGTTAATTTGCAGGTACCCTGCTGAGGAGCACACCAGCCGATACCATGTGTGAAACCAGAGATATCTTTAATTTCTTTTGCTTTTACCCATTTTGCTTCTTCTGGAATTGGAGCAGCTCCATGGTTTACGCCCTGTGCTACAGGACACATCATTTCTACTTCATGTGAATAAATCATTTTAAAACTCCTTTCAATGGTAGATTGACTTTCTGTAGTGTTAAATCAATAACACAACCTGATGTTATTTTCTCACAAACTTTCAAATTAGTAAAGAGCAAATTCGAGAAAATTTTTGTAAATATTTGTGCTATAATAATTGCAATTATAACAACAATCTCTTTATTTCACTTTGATTATGGAGGAATGATGACATGAATCGCCAAAAAGGGATAAGCGGAAGTTCCCTCAAAATGCTTGCAGCCGGCTGTATGTTTGTCGATCATCTGTACTATCTTGTACTGAGCTGTTTCGCTCAGACCGCACTTTGTGAGAATCTTTGCAGGGGAATTGGAAGGCTTTCTTTTCCAATTTTCTGTTTTTTGCTGACGGAAGGTTTTTCGCATACTTCCAATCGGATACGTTATGCTGCAAGGCTCTGCATTTTTGCCATACTCTCCGAATTTCCGTATGATCTCGCATTTTCTGAAACTTTTTCCTTTCTGCATTCTCAGAATATATTTTTTACACTGCTGATTGGACTTCTGGTTTTATGGGGAATGCAATATTTTTCCGGAAAATATTGCATTCAAGCAGGTGTGTGTATGCTTGGAGCTGCCGTCTGTGTTCTGTTTGAGTGTGACTATGGATGGCAGGGAATCCTGTTGATTGCAGTTTTATTTTTCTTTCATCACGATTCTTTTTCTATGACAATCGCCGGAATTTCTGTGTGTCTGCTGTGGTCATGGGAGGCCGCTTTTGCATTTTTCCCCATTCACCTGTACAATAAACAGAGGGGCTGGATGAACAGCCCCTCTGCAAAATATGCCTTTTATTTCTTTTATCCTCTCCATCTTCTGATTCTGGTCTGGATACAAAAATTTCTGTGTACTTAATATTTTTGAGTAACCTCACCGGCTTTCTTATAAATACTGTCTGCCGGAATACATCCTCGGACAGAAGAAAGCGGATAAATATTGCTGTTGCGTCCGATCACAGTTCCAGGATTCAGCACGGAACCGCATCCGACTTCTACGTTGTCTCCAATCATCGCACCAAATTTTTTGATTCCCGTCTCGATGGATTCCTGGTCTCCTTTGACAACAACCAGTTTTTTATCTGATTTCACATTGGAACAAATAGAACCTGCTCCCATATGCGCTTTGTATCCCAATACGGAATCCCCAACATAATTGTAATGAGGCACCTGCACTTTATTAAACAATACACAGTTCTTCAGCTCTGTGGAATTGCCAACAACAGCACCTTCTCCCACAATCGCATTGCCGCGGATAAATGCACAGTGGCGCACTTCTGCGTCTTTTCCAATAATTGCCGGTCCGTTAATAAAAGCTGTCGGAGCAACCGAAGCAGATTTTGCAATCCACACGTTTTCTCCCTTTAATTCATACTCATCCGGATCCAGTGTCTTACCCAGTTTCAGAATAAACTCTTTAATCTCAGGAAGAACTTCCCAGGGATACGTCTTTCCCTCAAAAAGTTCTGCCGCAATCGTCTCATTTAAATCCAGTAACTTTTCAATCGTATAATTTTTCATCTTATTCACTCCTCTACTTTTTATAATTTTTTGCCGCCGCATCATAAAAGCGCCGCAGCTCATACTGGTTGTTGAGCCTCATCACACTCTGCGTATGACGCGCGATAAAATTCTCCAGCTTTTCCATATACTCCTCTGAAGTAATATCACCATCTGCCACATAAGTCAATCCTTTTTCCCAGCTGGCTGTCAATTCCGGATTCAGCAGCGACCGAATGGAATGATCAACCACATCAAACACCATCTCACCGAGCAGTGTTGGCGTAATGACCTGTGTTTTTTTGTTCAATGCCAGATATTCGATTGTCACCAGTTTTTTGAGAATTTCTGCCCTTGTGGCACTGGTACCAATTCCACTTCCCTTAATCTGCGCACGCAATTCCTCATCCTCAATCAGCTGTCCTGCATTTTCCATAGCCAGAATCATAGAACCGGAATTGTAGCGTTTTGGAGGGGAAGTCTCACCCTCCTTTACCTGCAGCGTTTTCACCGGCAGCACACAATTCTTTTTGAGTTTTTGCAGCGCGGCCAGTAATTTTTCATCGCAGGAATCCTCCTGATTTTCTTCTCCGTCTGCTTCTTTCTTTTTTGAGAACGAATTCGGCACAACTTTCAGATACCCCGGCTCCATCAGCACACGAAAGGAAGAGAAAAAACGCTCCTCTTTTATCTTAGTGACCACAGATACTTTTTGATACACAGCAGGAGGATAAAAAATACTAAGAAACCGTCTCACAATCGTCTCATATACACGCTGAGACCTCTGACTAAGTCCCTGCAATGTGCCAAGCCCCTGCCCCGTCGGGATGATGGCATAATGGTCTGTGACCTGCTTATCATTGACATACTTGGTGGAAGCAATCTTCTTATAGGTTCCCATCGCAAGCACCTCCTCTGCAAGATTGCTGCACACACCATATCCTCGAAGTCCTGCAAGATTCTTATAAATGACTTTTGCCACTGCACTCGAAAGAACACGCGCGTCTGTACGGGGATAAGTGACCAGTTTCTTCTCGTACAGTTCCTGCACAACCCGAAGCGTCTCATCGGGGCTGATTTTAAACAGCTTGGAACATACATTCTGAAGCTCCGCCAGATTAAACAGAAGCGGTGGATTTTTCTTTTCTTTTCGCTTTTCCACCTGCTCTACCAGAGCTTCCACGGGTGATGGTTCTTCCAGATAAGCAATTAATCCCTCGGCATCTTCTCTCTTTAGAAAACCATTGTCTTTGTAAAGCTTTGGCGATTGAAAATATCGGCTGCCTTCCACAGCTTTCCATTCTCCGTCAAAACTGCTCTCCTCCAGCGCAAGCGTTCCAATGACACGGTAAAACGGCGTTTTCACAAACTCCCGAATTTCCCGTTCTCTTCGCACCACCATGCCAAGTACACAGGTCATAACCCTGCCCACGGACACCGGCTGATATTTCGTCTTTCTGTAATTCGCAATGCTGTTTCCATATTTCAATGTTAAAAGTCTGGAAAAATTGATTCCCATCAGATAATCTTCCTTTGCACGTAAATATGCGGAAGCCGAAAGATTGTCGTACTCTGACAAATCCTTCGCCTCCCGTATTCCACGCAAAATTTCTTCTTCTGTTTGTGAATCAATCCAGACTCTTTTTCTCTGTTTTCCTTTTACCTGTGCCATCTGCTCAACCAACCGGTAGATATACTCTCCCTCACGTCCAGAGTCGGTACACACGTAAATGGTATCAATATCTTTTCTGTTCAAAAGTCCGCTGACAATCTCAAACTGCTTTTTCACAGAAGGTATGACCTCATATTTAAACTCTTTCGGCAAAAAAGGCAGGGTATCGAGACTCCACCTTTTTAACCTTGCATCATATTTTTCAGGATAACTCATGGTGACCAGATGCCCAACGCACCAGGTCACCACAGCTGATTCAGATTCCAGATAACCGTCCTGGCGTCTGGCATTTACCTTCAAAGCTTTGGCAAATTCCTGTGCCACACTCGGCTTCTCTGCTATGTATAGAGATTTTGACATACTACTTATCTGCACTCATCTTTCTAAGCGGCCATGCCAGAAGGACTGCACCGCCAATCATATTTCCAATTGTTACGATAACCATGCTCTTGATAATCGCACCTACAGATAATCCCGGAACCAGACAGCAGCATACAGTAAAGATACTCATGTTTGCGATACAGTGCTCAAATCCGCTTACTACGAATCCGCTGATACACAGCACGATCATACAGAATTTTGCGCTTTCGCTTTTCAGTTTAACACCGCATGCAACAGCCAGACATACAAAGAAATTACAAAGAATCGCTCTGAAAAACATCTGTCCGGTAGGAATGGAAAGTTTGTTTCCAATAAATCCTGCAAAGTAGTCTGCAGTTCCTGACGCACCTGCAAATACAAAAATCAGTGAGAAAATCAGACATCCCACAAAATTTCCAATATAACTTACTATCCATACTTTGCCAACCTGACCCCAGCTGACTTTTCCATCGTAAGCACCAAATGCCATCACAAGGTTATTTCCTGTAAACAACTCGCTTCCGATAAACACAATCAAAAGCACTGCAATGGAGAACACGAGAGCTCCCAGGAACTTGCCCATGGCCGGATCTGCTTCTTTGAATACATTGCCTACTACATTGGAGAAAATCATAGCAACAGAGATAAAGAATCCTGCCATGATTGCCCGGAGAAAATACTTACCAAAGTTATTCTCCAGAAGTGCCGCCTTTCCAGCAGCCGCGTTTGAAAATTTTTGCACGTCTTCGTAATTCATAGATTGATCTCCTTTCTCAATCAAAAGGATATACTCTGAATACTATTTTTTGTTGTTTACAGAATATATCCTCCCCCTAAAATTAACTTAATGACATTTTAACAAAAATCGTTCAATTCTTCAACCCTTTCTGTCAGATATAACAAAAAAATAAGGCAGAGCCACCGCATTCTGCGGCGGCTCACGCCTGTATCCCATTCCTTTTGCTTATTTGGGCTGAATGAATCCTTTTGCTTTCAATGTCTCTGCGCAGAGAACAGCACCGCCAGCTGCACCACGAACAGTATTATGAGAAAGTCCGATAAATTTGTAATCATATACGGTATCTTCTCTCAGACGTCCGATGGATACGCCCATTCCACGCTCATAGTTTACATCCTCATAAACCTGCGGACGGTTGTCCTCTTCCAGATACTGGATAAACTGCTTCGGTGCGCTTGGAAGCTCCAATTCCTGAGGAAGTCCCTTGAAATCTCTCAGTGCCTGAATCAACTGCTCTTTCGTTGGTTTCTTTCTGAATTTTACAAATACGGCTGCTGTATGTCCGTTCAGTACAGGGACACGTACACACTGGCAGGTGATGACTGGCTCTGCAGCCGGTACAATCACGCCATCTTTGATCTCGCCCCAAAGTCTAAGTGGCTCTTTCTCGCTCTTCTCTTCCTCACCGCCGATGTAAGGAATGATGTTGTGTTCCATCTCCGGCCAGTCTTTGAATGTTTTTCCAGCTCCGGAAATTGCCTGATAAGTCGTTGCAACTACTTCGTATGGCTCAAACTCTTTCCATGCAGTCAGAACCGGCGCATAGCTCTGAATCGAACAGTTTGGTTTTACTGCAATAAATCCACGTGTTGTTCCCAGACGTTTTTTCTGGAATTCAATGACGTCAAAATGCTGTGGGTTGATTTCCGGCACTACCATCGGAACATCCGGAGTCCATCTGTGTGCGCTGTTGTTGGAGACAACCGGTGTCTCTGTCTTTGCGTACTCTTCCTCAATTGCCTTAATCTCCTCTTTGCTCATATCAACAGCAGAGAATACAAAATCAACGGTAGCCGCAACTTTCTCTACCTCATTTACGTTCATAACAACAATATTTTTTACAGCTTCCGGCATCGGAGTGTCCATTTTCCATCTTCCGCCCACAGCCTCTTCATATGTTTTTCCTGCACTTCTTGCACTTGCTGCCAGAGTTACTACCTCAAACCATGGATGTCCATCCAACAGAGAGATAAATCTCTGACCTACCATACCAGTTGCTCCTAAAATACCTACTCTTAACTTCTCACTCATGCCTTTCTTTCTCCTCTATCTTTTTTGCCGCAGACATACAGGGAGTTTTTTCTTCTTTTGTCCTTGTACCGCAAACATTTGTCTTCCTTGAACAATACTATCTCATATTCTCCAAAAAATCAACACTTTTTTCTAATTTTCTTCTAAATACTTTTTATTCACAGCAATGATCTGCTTCATAGCCTCCTGTCCAGGTGCACCAATTGTTGTTCTCTTCTCCACACAGGTCTTCATGCTGATTGCCTCATAGATATCCTCCCGGAATACAGGGCTGATCTTCTGATACTCCTCTAAAGACATCTCATCCAGAGAAATTCCCTTGTCGATGCAGTATAATACCAGCTGCCCCACAATGCCATGCGCATCACGGAAGGCCACACCATGATTTACCAGATAATCTGCTGCATCCGTTGCATTCGTAAATCCATTTTTCGCACTGTCTTCCATGCGGTTTTTATTGAAGGTCATGGTAGAAATCATACCAGTAAACAGTGCCAGACATCCTTTTACCGTGTCAATGGCATCAAAAGTCAGTTCTTTATCCTCCTGCATATCTTTGTTGTATGCAAGCGGAATTCCCTTCATAGTTGTAAGCATCGACATCAATGCACCGTAAACACGACCAGTCTTTCCGCGCACCAGCTCTGCAATATCCGGATTTTTCTTCTGAGGCATAATGGAGCTTCCGGTGCTGTAAGCATCGTCAATCTCCACAAACTGATATTCATTCGTATTCCAGATAATCACTTCCTCACTAAAACGGCTCAGATGCATCATAATTGTGGATAGTGCGGATAAAAATTCAATCAGATAATCACGGTCCGATACAGAGTCCATGCTGTTTAACGTTGCGCTGTCAAAATCCAGCAATTCTGCAGTATATTCTCTGTCCAGCGGATAAGTCGTTCCGGCCAGGGCTCCAGAGCCAAGTGGACACGTATTCATTCTCTTGTAAATATCTGCCATGCGGCTTCTGTCACGCTTAAACATCTCAAAATAAGCACCCATGTGGTGTGCCAGTGTGATTGGCTGTGCCTTCTGCAGGTGTGTAAATCCAGGCATAAACGTATCCAGATTCTCTTCCATGATCTTGAGTAATTCTTCCAGAAGGGATTTTAAAAGAGCATCGACCTCCAAAATCTCATCTCTTGTATAAAGTTTCATATCAAGAGCCACCTGGTCATTACGGCTTCTTCCTGTGTGAAGCTTTTTGCCCGGTTCACCGATACGGTCAATCAAATTCGCCTCAACAAAGCTGTGAATATCCTCATATTTGTCACTGATTTCCAGACGTCCCTCCTGTACATCCTTCAAAATTCCCTGCAGTCCCCCGATAATCTGCTTTTTCTCTTCTTCTGTCAGGATTCCCTGCTTTGCCAGCATCGTCACATGAGCAATGCTGCCTCGGATGTCCTGCTGATAAAATTTCTTATCAAATGAAATGGATGCATTAAAATTGTACACCAACTGATCGGTTTCTTTTGTGAAACGACCTCCCCATAACTGTGCCATAATCATTCCTCTTTTCTCTTATATTTTCAGACTTGCTTTAGTCTACCACGAAATAAGGATGCAGTCAAAGGTTGACTGCATCCTTATGAATTTTTTATTTATCGATACGTATAATATAATCGAATGGTATAATAATAGTCCTTTTGCGACTGATACGTTTTGCTTCCCACCTTCTTGTTCGCAAGCACTTTAATCTGATAGTTGGAACCAATCTTCATTCCCTTTACTGTATAAGACAACGCTGTTGTGGTCGCCACCTTCGAAAACGAACTGGCACCCGGTTTTTTCAGATAAACAGAATAACTGCTCGCACCATACGTCTTTGCCCATTTTACAGTCATACTGCTTTTTGTATTTGATTTTTTCTGAATCTTTGGCTGTGAAGCGATATAAGTCGTGATACTGTCTGTTGCGGCATAGATCTTATTATCCACTTTGACAAATGGAGCAATGGTCACTTTGTAAAAACAATTACCGGAAAGCGCAACAGAAAATGATTTATAACCAGACGCATATTTCGTTGTACTTTTTCCTGTTTTGTAATTCTTATAAGTCACCTTATAGCCATCCACATTTGCCCCAGGATTTTTCATGTAAAAAGTACATCCTTTGCTGCCAAATGAGAATTTTGACAGGGATACTTTCTTTGGAGCAGTCCATACATAAATAGCCCTGTAATATCCACACCAGTCTGACGAATTGTAAGCAAATACACGAACTGCATACTTTTTATCCGCCTTTAAACCTGTAATTCTTACACTCGTTTTCGCCGTAGCTCCCAAAGTATCATAGTTTTTTCCCCCATCTGAGGATAATTCCACCTGGTATTCCTGCGCTCCGCTGACCGCTCCCCAGGCAACTGTTACACTTGTCGTTGTCGCAGCCGTCTGCTTCATATAAGATGGTTTCGGAAGTGTTTGCTTCGTCTCATTTGTCACAGTCAAATCGTTTTTTGCTGCCCACACAGCGGTTGACATGCCAAACAGCAATCCCATACAGATTCCTAAAACAAGCCATACTTTCTTCATTTTTTTCTTTTCCATACATACCTCCTGTCTGCAATTTTCAAAGTTCCCCGAATCTGTTTTCACTCCTTTTTTATGGGGCACTTTCCTACCGCATCCCTTGCATATTTGTAAAAACAGCATATCATAATGTCAGACTTTTAGCAAGCATAGTTTTTATTTTTCATCTCATTCCTCTTTTTGTCTGGAAAACACACATCCACAATAATTTTGTCTATACAAATCGTATTCTGAAGAAAGCTGTATCGAGCGCTTATAGCCTTCTTTCTTTTTAAAATCAGATGGAAGCCACGCAACGCCCCATTTTTCGCCCATCTCCATAGCCACCTGCGCCAGAACCTGTGCATTTTTGAGGGGACTGATGCTCAAAGTTGTCGTGTAATAATCATATCCGCCCTCTGCCGCCAGACGGGCCGCCTCCTCCAGACGCAACTCAAAACATACACGGCATCTTGCGCCACCCTCCGGTTCTTTCTCCAACCCTCTGACTCTGCTGTAAAATTCTTCCGGTTCGTAGCGTCCTTCCAAAAACTGAATCGGATACACAGCCGGAAGCTGTTCAATCAGACGCTTTTGTTCCTCCACACGCTTTCGATATTCTTCCTCCGGTGCAATATTGGGATTAAAATAAAAAACGGTAATCGCAAAATGCTCAGACAGATATTCCAGCACATAACTGCTGCAGGGTGCACAACAACTGTGCAAAAACAGGCGGGGGACTTCTTTTGTCTGTTCCAGTTTTTCAATCAGTTTATCCAGTTCCTTCTGGTAATTTACTTTATTCATTTCAATTCCTTCTTCTATTTTTCTTTTTTCTATGCGGCTATTTTACCAGACATTGACGATAGCAGCAAATCTTTTTATAATAAACTCAGCAAAAAAATAAGGAGAACTACACCATGAAAGATATTCGTTCCTACCATCCGGTAGATGTCATTGACGGCTTCCAGGTCTGTCCCGGAATCTATGAAATAAATGGAGCAACCACCATATCCAAGGGAGTGAACTTTACCATTCACTCACAAAATGCCACCTCGTGCACCCTTCTTCTTTACCGCGAAGGAGAGCAGGAAGCATTTGCCAAACTCCCGTTTCCACAGAGATACCGTCTGGGAAGAGTTTACTCTATGATGATTTTTGATCTGGATATTGACGGTCTGGAATATGCCTATGAGATGGATGGTCCTTATAATCCTGAAAAAGGACTTTTATTCGACAAAACAAAACCACTTCTGGATCCCTATGCAAAAGCAGTTACCGGTCAGAAAGTATGGGGGGAACGCCCCGATATGCAGTCCCCTTACCGTGCACGCGTTGTCAAAAACGACTTTGACTGGGGACATTATGAACAGTCTTCGCTTCGGATGAAGGATTTGATTATTTATGAACTGCATGTACGCGGCTACACAAAAAGCCCGACTTCCCACACCACTCATCCGGGAACTTTTGATGCAATCCGGGAAAAAATCCCTTACCTAAAACTTCTCGGAATCAATGCGGTAGAAATGATGCCGATTTTTGAATTTGATGAGACGATGTCAAAACGAGAATACAACGGAAAAGAATTACTCGATTTCTGGGGATATAATACGGTCGGCTTTTTTGCCCCAAATACCAGCTATGCTGCCACGGATGAACATAACCATGAGGGGAAGGAATTAAAAAAACTGATTGATGAGCTTCATAAAAATGAAATTGATGTCATTTTAGATGTGGTATTCAATCATACAGCCGAAGGAAATGAGCAGGGGCCTTCCTTCTGTTTTAAAGGACTCGACAACAACATTTATTATATGCTGACACCAGACGGCAACTATTATAATTTCAGCGGCTGTGGAAACACCTTAAACTGCAATCACCCCATCGTCCGCCAAATGATCCTGGATTGTCTGCGTTACTGGGTGATCAACTACCGTGTCGACGGTTTTCGCTTTGATCTTGCAAGCATTCTCGGAAGAAGTCCAAGCGGCGCTCCTCTTTCCAATCCGCCTCTTCTGGAAAGTCTCGCCTATGACCCAGTTCTCAGCCACGTAAAACTGATTGCGGAAGCCTGGGATGCCGGAGGGCTCTACCAGGTAGGATCTTTTCCGGCAGAAGGGCGATGGGCGGAATGGAACGGTCGATACCGAGATGACATGCGTAACTATCTGAAAGGAGATTACAGTCTGGCTCCCGAAGCAGCCAACCGGCTTTCCGGCTCTGCCGATCTTTATACCCGCAAAAAAAAATACAGAGGCTACAATTCCTCTGTAAACTTTCTCACCTGTCATGATGGTTTCAGCCTGTATGATCTGTATGCTTACAACGAAAAACACAACGAAGCCAACGGCTGGAATAACACCGATGGATCGGACGACAACCGAAGCTGGAACTGCGGCTGGGAGGGTGAAACAGAAAATCACCAAGTAAACACTCTCCGACGCAAAATGATTCGAAACGCTTTCGCAGTACTGATGTGCAGCCGCGGAACACCGATGTTTCTGGCAGGCGATGAATTTGGCTACACCAGAGGAGGAAACAACAATCCGTATTGCCAGGACAACGAAATCTCCTGGCTGGACTGGAGCCTTCTCGATAAAAACAGAGACCTCTTTGATTTCTGTTCTTATATGATTCATTTTCGCAAAAGGCACAAAACCATATGCGGAGATGTCGCAGCCTCCATCCACGGCTTTCCAAAAATCCGGGCATACACCAACGATCCGGCATACAATCGTATCGATTCACAGACAAAATATATGGGAATCATGTTTGCCGGAAAACCACAGAACAGCAACAATGATGACATCGTTTATCTTGCCATCAATGTATTCTGGGAAGATCAGAGTTTTGCGCTTCCACCACTTCCTCTGAATCTGCACTGGCATTTGGCTGTCAATGCCGACACCGCAGACTGTTATCCAGAAGACCAGATGCCTCTGATCAAAGATTCCTTCCTGCTTCGTGCCCGCTCTGTGGCTGTGTTTGTGGCACTACCATGTTAACAAAGCAGCCGCCCAGGTAAGTCCTGCCCCAAAACCGGACAACACCAATAAATCCCCACGCGTCAGCATTCCATCCCTGTTCATCTCATCAAGAAGAATCGGAATGCTTGCCGCCGATGTATTTCCCCGTCTGTCCAGATTGACGGGGAATTTTTCTTCTTCCACCTTCAATCGTTTGGCAACAGACTGAATGATTCGTTTATTTGCCTGATGCAAAACAAAATATTTGATTTCTTCCGGATGTACACCTGCCTGCTCTAATACCTCTGTAATACACTGCGGTACTGTTTTGACTGCAAACTTAAAGACCGCCTGTCCATCCATCTGAAGAGGCACAGCCGGATGTCCCTGCTGTTCTGACGGCGTCGGAAAAGTCGAAGCATGGCTGATTAATACTTCTCCCTGGCTTCCGTCAGAATGCTGCACCACGTTCATCAAACCGATTTCGGATGCTTCTACCACACATGCACCTGCTCCATCTCCAAATAAAACACAAGTTCCTCTGTCCGTCCAGTCAACCACTCTGGACAATGTTTCTGTACCGATCACCAGAGCCTTTTTGTACACACCCATCGACAAGTATGCCTGTGCCGTATGAAGCGCAAATAAAAAGCCAGAACAAGCAGCACTAATATCAAAAGCCACCGCATGGTCTGCATGGATTTCTGCCTGAATCTGGCAGGCAGTACTCGGAAAATAGCTTTCCCCAGAACAGGTTGCCACAAGAATCAGATCCATTTCCCCGGCATTTGCTCCTGCATTTTCCAGCGCGCGTCTGGCGGCCTCACTTCCCATTGTCACTACAGACTCACCTTCTCCCGCAATTCTTCTCTCCCGAATACCGGTTCGGCTGCTGATCCACTCATCGTTTGTCTCTACTATTTTAGATAAATCATCATTTGTTAATATCTTTTTCGGAAGCGCACTTCCTGTTCCACTAATTCTAATTGTCATATTTATTTACCTTTGCTATTATTTTGATTATCAAACTATTCAAACAAAGTATAGGTACTTTTTCTATGTTTGTCAAGCTGATTTTGACACTCCCTATAAGGAAAACAAGATACCGTACTACAAGAAAGGAACTTTGCATTACGCAAAGCCCCTTTCAATACGTTCTTTATTCATTTATTCCACTGCAACCGTCTCATCACCAGACTCTACAGCAATCTGTTCTGTAATATTTTTCTTTTCTGTTTCTTCCTTGTCCTCTGTTGCCAGCACCAGGGACTGCTCCAGCAACTTCTGGTCTTGTTCTTCCCGCTGTGCAATCACTTCTTCCTTTGTCGGGAAAACAGATGGACAACGAATGTAACGGAAGCTGGCAGAATATGCCTCTCCTACCACAACTCCATTCTGGCCGGAAGAACAATGAACAGCAATCCAGTCGCCCTCATCTGTCTGACCTACCAAAATTCCTACATGGTTATTGCTTCCACCCTCGGGTCCTCTCTGGAATACAAGATCGCCCGGCTGTGCATCCTGTGCATTGATCGTCTCACAGTGCTCCCACTGGTCGGACGTTCCCTCGCCAATCGCATCGCCTTTCTCTGTGTCTTTATACCCATTGACAAAAGCCCAGGTAACAAATCCACTGCAGTCCAGTCCATACGCTCTTGTTGTACCGGAAGTTTTGCTTCCATCAGCACTGACGGTAGCAGCTGTTCCCCAGCTGGAATCCCATCCGATGACTCTTGATTTTCCTCCCCAGAAATATCCAACCTTTCCTACCAGGCTGTAAGCGGCAGAAATGACATCCACACGCTCTTCTGCAATATCATCACCGGCACTTTCACGGATAAAGCCCTTTGCCGCAGTGACCGTAGAGCATAACAGTGCACAGTCTTTCGATGTATATTTATTTAAAAGTGCTTTATCACTCTTGCTGAGTTCTTCTTTATGATTCTTTACATAATCAGAAACATGAAGATTTTCATAAGAAATTTTCAGAATATTTTTCTTATCGCGGACAACCTGGTTCATTTCTTCAAAAATCTCTGCCAATGCAGTTTTTGATGTCTTATCCAGTATAATCTCTTCTTTGCCCGCATCTGTCTGCTGCAGCACATATACAGCCAGAATATCCTGCCAGTTGCGAACAAGAATCTCCGTATCCTCACTGATCTTATTCTTTTCTTTGTATTCCTTCTCAATGGAATCCATGACATCTTCAAATTCATCATCAAAAGATAAGGCATACGTTTCCTTCAACTGATCCAGATAAAAAGATCTGCCGGCATGAAGATTTGTTACACCAGTACTTCCGGAATATACAACGGCGGCACCTTCTACTGCTGAATAACCGCTGGAGTCATAAGAAGTGCCTGTACTGGCTCCACTTTCACTTCCATCTCCAGTGTCTACATCATCCACCGTGACAGAATCGTCTTTGTATTGTTCTTCTGCTTTTTTCAGAATATCATAATTGCTTACCAGTTTTTTCTCTTCCTCAGACAACGCCTCATAAGCTTTGCGTACTTTTTCAAGTTCTTCTTTTGTCAGATTGTCTTTTTTGCCAAGTTTCTCAATCAGTTGAATGACTTTTTTCGTATTTTTATCCGGAGTTGGCGTCGGATCTGGCGTGTCGATTGGATCCGGATCTGGCGTCGGTGTTTCGGTCGGATCCGGCGTCGGTGTTTCAGTCGGATCCGGCGTCGGTGTTTCAGTCGGATCCGGCGTCGGCGTTTCGGTCGGATCCGGCGTCGGTGTTTCGGTCGGATCCGGTGTCTCCGGTGTCTGAGTCGGATCTGGTGTCTCCGGTGTTTGAGTCGGATCTGGTGTCTGAATCGGATCCAACTCAGGTACAGAAGGCTCCTGTGGTTCTGGCTCCGCCAACTCTTCCGATTCATTCACTTCCTCTGCCTGTTGTATTGTTTCTACTGCAGGCGTCTCGTCAACACTGGCAAAAACCCCCACAGAGCTGGACATTATCATTGCTGAAACCAAAGTAATGCACAGCATTTTTGTTACATATTTATTTTTCATTTAAGGACTCCCTTCAGTCTGCCTGTTGCTTTTTATCAGCATGTGTAACGCTATTTTTTCATAGTCATAGGACAATCTCCACTTTATTGTCCCGTATGTGCACATTGTAACATAACACAATTTCATAATCAAGAGACAAGCCGGGAATATTCGTGACAATTTTGTGAACAGTAACGTGAACTCTTTGTACACCTTGTATCTTCCAGGGTTCCGTTATTCTCTTCGCAAAGCTTCAATCGGACTCATTTTTGCCGCTTTCTTTGCAGGATAAATTCCAAAGAAAATTCCCACACCGGAAGAAAATAAAGTTGCCAGAAGAATGGTACTGACTTTGATTCCCGGCGTGAAATTCAACATTGGAAGCGAACAGATCGTATACGCCAAAACAGTTCCAAGAATAATTCCAATCAGTCCTCCAATTCCTGCAATGATTGCAGATTCTGCCAGAAACTGTAGCATGATGGAGCCGGTCTTTGCGCCAAGTGCCTTACGAATTCCAATCTCTCTTGTGCGTTCCGTTACAGATACCAGCATAATATTCATCACACCGATACCACCGACCAAAAGCGAAATTGCCGCCACAAGAGAAATAAACGCCGTTACCATACCCATACTGGACTCTATGGTCTTAATCTGAGCGTCTGCATCTTCCATCATATAATAATCTTCCTGTGACACATGATGGCGCTGCTTTAACAGTTTCACTGCCTCATCTGAAATCTGATCGGTTGGTGTCTGTCCATCTGTCGTGATATAAAATCCATAAATATTGTCGCTCGTTTCCCATCCAAAGCTTTCAAACAGCGTGTATGGAATATCAAGAGAAATGCTCTTCTCCATGTTGTATCCGCTTCCCATCATCGACGCGATTACCCCACTGTTTCCAGCATTTTTATCTTCTGTGATGCCAATGATGGTCAGATCCAACGTCACCTGATATAAGGTAACTTCTATATTCATTCCAAGAACATCGTCCGTTCCAAAAGCCTTTACGGCATCTTCTTTTTTAATCGTACAGACACGGTTTCCTGTGGAGATATCACTTTTATTGAAAAAACGTCCTTCTTTGACATTGAGCATAGATACCTCCTGTGCTCCCGTTCCTCCTCCACTTAAGTTTACACTGAACTCACCCTTTGGAACAATCGCTGTGCCATAGTCATTGCAAAACGGTGACGTTCCTGTCACACCTTCAAGTTCTTCTACTGCATCCAAATCGTCTGCATTCATATAATCTTCATTGTTGTAGGCTTCATCCCCCATATAGATTGCGAGCTGACCGCCAATCATGGAATTAAATTGATCTCCCATTTCTTTTTTGAAACCGTCACCGACTGCCATAATCGTGATGACCGAGGAAATACCAATGATAATTCCCAGCATCGTAAGAACTGACCGCCCCTTGTTCGCCCTGATATTGGATAAAGCCATCTTGATATATTCTAATAGCTGTGTCATTCTTCTGCACGAACCTCGCTTCCTTCTTCTACACCCTCCGGAAGTTCCTCAATCACTGCATCTCCTTCCTTCAGTCCACTCAACACTTCTGTTTCATCCACAGAATTCACCCCTGTTTTGATATCACATCTTGTCACAATACCATCCTGGAGCGTATAACAGAATGTTCCATCTTTTCCAGTGTTGACAGCCTCGGTCGGTACCGTGAGAACACCTTTTTGCTCTGCTGTAATAATCGTAACCTTTGCTTCTACGCCAAGAAAAACATTGTCATCCGGATTGTCAAGCTTCACTTCACAGGTAATGACTGGAGAACCTTTTTCGTTTGTCTGCGCCACTTTGCTGATGCTGTTAACCGTAGCCTCATACTCATTATTTCCAATCGTCACCGTGGCATTCTGTCCTTCTTTTAATTTTCCAAAATCGTATTTGGAAACGGTAGCACGGACAGCTACTTCCCGGTTGCTCGATACCGTCACCAGCTCCAGCCCCTGCGTTGCCGGTGTTCCTTCCGTCAGATCTGCTTTTGTAATGATTCCATCAAACTCTGCCTGAATTCCCTTTTTTCCTTTTTGCAGCAATTCCTCTACCGACGCAGACTCCAATTCCGCCATATTATTGCTGCTGTCCATCGCTTTCTTTCCGGATTCTGTCATCACAGCCGTATCTGCGGCAGATACTTTTGCTTTTTCTTCTGCCAGATCACTTTGAAGTTCTGCCAGTGTCTCCTGCGCACTTTGCAGATCCAGCTGCCACTGTGCAATCTGCACATCTGCCGATGCATCCGATGCGGATGTATAATTTGCCGAAGCAGCCGACAGCTCCTCAATCTGATTTTGAATTTCCTGTGCCGAAATTTCAGCATAATCGCCCAGCTGGTTCTTCAGTTCCTCAATTTTTTCTGTATTTTCCTCCAGCTGTTTTTCTTTTTCCTTAATCTGTTTTTCCAAAATATCGGCGGTTGCCTCATCCTTTTCAAATTCAGTCTGCGATTTCTGCACAGACAACTGATCGATTTCCGCCTGCAGATTACTGTTTGCGGTAAGAAGTGACTCTTTTTGTGCAGCAGGAACAAGGGCCGCATTCAGCTGCGCCAGCTGCCCGCTCTGATTCTCGGCATTGCTGACTGCCGCATGATATGCCTCATCTGCCAGCTGTTGTGTCCTGTTATTGATTGCGGCATTTAAATCATTGATATAATTCTTATAATTATTGATATCATTTTCAAGGATCGCCACATTTTGGCTTGCAACAGCCGCCTCGTCCAGTGTTTTCTGATTTTTCTCTACGATATCTTTGTTGTTGTTAATCGTGGAACTTGCCGTCAGTTCTGCTTTTTGATTATCTTTTTCCAAATTATTTGTATCAAAGGCTACCAACATATCGCCTTTTTTTACTACCTGACCAACCTTGCTGTTGTATTCGCGGATATTCGCATTCACCGGTGAAAAATACGTCTTTGTTTTCAGACTGATGACGGTTCCGCTCGTATCAAGAACAGAAGTAATGTCTCCACTTTTCACCGCCGTCACACGGGCTACAGGAACTGCGTCCTGTTTTGGCATCATCTTTGTCGCTGCAACGCCTCCCACAACAGCAACCGCACACACACACCAAATGACCGTCTTTCTTTTTTTGCCTTTTTTTACCTGCTGTGCCGTCTTCGGGACTTTGCCTTTTCCATCTTTTTTAAACATCTTTTTCACGCTCCTTTATTTCTTCGTATTCCTCATTTTCATAATCTTCTACGATTTTTCCATCCATAATACGGATGATTCGTTTTGCCTGTCTGGCAATATCATCATCATGTGTAATAATCACGACCGTTCGCCCTTCACTGTGAAGCTTTCGCAAAATCCCCATGATCTCCTTCGTAGAAGAAGAATCCAGGTTTCCGGTCGGCTCATCTGCCAGAATCACCGGTGGTCTGGCCGCAATGGCTCTCGCAATCGCAACTCTCTGCTGCTGTCCGCCCGACATCTCGGAGGGCTTGTGGTTCATACGTTTTTCCAGCCCAACCATACAAAGCGATTCATGCGCCAGCCGTTCACGCTCCGCTCTCCCCACACCCCTGTAAATCAAAGGAAGTTCCACGTTTCCAACGGCTGTCAGATTGCTGATCAGATTAAAGCCCTGAAAAATAAAGCCAATTTCACGATTTCGGATTTCCGAAAGATCGTTGTCGGTCAGACAGGAAACATCCATTCCATGCAGGAAATACTGTCCGGAAGTTGGTACATCCAGACATCCTAGCATATTCATGAGTGTTGATTTTCCGGAACCGGAATGTCCGATAATTGCCACCAGCTCTCCCTCGTACACATCCAGATTTACATGGTCCAGCGCCCGCACCTCATTTTCTCCCGGATTATAAATTTTGCACATATCTCTGATTTCAATTAATTTTTCCATACGATCCCCGCCTTTTGTACTATTTAATTAATACAATAATACATTTTTCTTTCCTTGTCAATCTCTACTACTATAATATATCATTTTCCCTCTTATTCCCAGTACCCTGGTCTTACACTTTTGTAAGGATTTCCTTAAGAATTTCTGAAGACGCAATTAGCGCAAAAAAAGATGCTCCCGCACATTGGCAGGAACACCTTTTTTATTCGGATGAATCATCCTTTTTACTGAACATATAAATTTGTATATCCCATCAGGCTGGCATCGACTTCCTCTGCCGCCTCACGTCCCTCACGGATTGCCCATACGACCAGTGACTGTCCGCGGTGCATATCACCTGCTGTAAATACATTTTTTACAGAAGTGGCATGCTTGCCTGGAGCTGTCGCTACGTTGGTACGTCCATCTACATTTACATTAAATGCTTTTGTGACATATTCCTGTGATCCCAGGAAACCAGCCGCGATCAGTACAATATCTGCCGGCATCACGCCCTCGGTTCCTTTGACAGGAACCATCATCATACGCCCGGTCTTCTCATCCTTCTGCGGCTCGAGTTTTACCGTCTTAACCTGGCACAGCTCTCCGTTTTTGTTTTTCACAAATTCGGTAACCGTTGTCTGGTATACACGTGGATCATGACCAAACTTGGCAATCGCCTCTTCCTGGCCGTAATCGGTCTTGCAGACCTTCGGCCATTCCGGCCACGGATTGTTGGCCGCTCTTGTATCCGGCGCTTTCGGCATCATCTCAATCTGAGTGACACTCTTGGCGCCCAGACGGATGGATGTTCCGGTACAGTCATTTCCCGTATCACCGCCACCGATGATAATGACATTCTTGCCTTTTACATCCACAAACTGTTTATCCTCAAAATTGGAATCCAGGAGACTCTTGGTTGTTCTTGTCAGGAAATCAACAGCAAAATAGATTCCTTTGGCATCTCTTCCCGGATTCTTCAAGTCACGTGGATTGGAGGCGCCGCAGCAGAGAACGACTCTGTCGAAGTCTTTCAGAAGCTGATCTGCCTTGATGGTCTTACCGACGTCTGCGTTGGTGACAAATTTGACACCTTCCTCTTCCATCACTTTCACTTTTCGGTCAATGATGCGTTTTTCCAGTTTCATATTCGGAATACCATAGCGAAGCAGTCCTCCGATACGGTCTCTTCTCTCAAATACCGTTACGTCATGACCACGTTTGTTGAGCTGATCTGCCGCTGCCAGACCGGATGGGCCGCTTCCTACGATTGCCACCTTTTTGCCGGTACGCACAGCTGGTGGTTTTGCCTTTGCATAGCCTCTCTCGTAAGCAGTCTCAATGATTGCATATTCATTTTCTTTTGTAGAGACAGCTTCTCCATTCAAATTGCAGGTGCAGGCTTTCTCACACAGTGCCGGACACACTCTGGAAGTAAACTCCGGAAAGCTGTTTGTCTTTGTCAGTCTCTTGTATGCCATCTCCCAGTTTCCGTGGTATACAAGATCATTCCACTCTGGAACCAGGTTGTGCAGCGGACAGCCGGAGGCCATTCCGCCGATCATCATACCGGCCTGGCAGAACGGAACCCCGCACGCCATACATCTTGCGCCCTGAAGCTGCTGCTCTTCCAAGGGGAGATGCTGATGGAATTCGTTAAAATGTTTGATTCTGTCTTTTGGTTTTTCTGCTGTTGCAGTTACTCTCTCATAGTCTAAAAATCCTGATGGTTTTCCCATTTCTCATCCCTCCTTATCTGTTTGTATTGGCATAAAACGCTTCAATCTGTGCCTGCTGGCTGCTTAAGCCCTTCTCTTCCATCTTCACAATCGTAGCCAACATACGGCTGTAGTCGTAAGGAATAATCTTCTTGAATTTTGGAAGATATTCTTCAAAATGCTCCAGAATCTGTTTGCCTTTTACAGAATTTGTATTTGCCACATGCTCCTGAATCATATTTTTAACATCCTGTACGTCATATTTATTCGTTACTTTTTCGATGGCAACCATCTGTTTGTTTACTTTTGTATAAAGATCATTCTTCTCGTCCAGAACGTAAGCGATACCGCCGCTCATACCTGCTGCAAAGTTCTTTCCTACATCACCGATGATGACAACGCGGCCTCCGGTCATATACTCACATCCATGATCGCCGGTTCCCTCAACGACTGCCACAACACCGGAGTTACGAACACAGAAACGTTCTCCGGCAACACCATTGATGAAGGCTTTACCGCTGGTAGCTCCATAAAGGGCAACGTTACCGATGATGATGTTTTCATCCTGTTTGTATTTTGCTCCCTTTGGAGGATATACGATCAGCTTACCGCCGGAAAGGCCTTTTCCAAAGTAGTCGTTGCTGTCTCCAACAAGTTCCAGAGTCAGACCTTTCGGAATAAATGCACCGAAGCTCTGTCCGCCGGCACCGTTACATTTCACAACAAAGGTATCGTCTTCGAGTACATCATCGCCATATTTCTTGGTGATTTCTGCACCGAACATCGTTCCGAAGGTACGGTCTGTATTCGTAACATCAATTTCGACACTCTTCTTCTGACCTTTTTCAAGAGCAGTCTTAAACTGTTTCATCAAAACAGTTCTGTCTTTCTTCTCATCCAGTTTGAAGTCAAATACCTGTTTTGGATCAAAAATCACTTTCTGTTTTGTTCCCTCATATGGATTGCAAAGAATTCTGGAAACATCGATTTTCTTTGCTTTCTCCTGTGTAATATCGGTTCTTGCCTGCAGAAGATCGGTTCTTCCTACCAGTTCATCGACAGAACGAACACCTAATTTTGCCATATATTCACGCAGATCCTGCGCAATAAATCTCATAAAGTTTACGACATACTCCGGTTTTCCGCGGAATCTCTTACGAAGCTCCGGATTCTGGGTAGCCACACCAACCGGACAGGTATCAAGATTACATACTCGCATCATCACACATCCCATTGTTACCAGCGGAGCTGTTGCAAATCCAAATTCCTCAGCACCAAGGATTGCTGCCATGGCTACGTGTTTACCAGTCATCAACTTACCATCTGTCTCGATGCGGACTTTATTTCTCAGACCATTCTGAAGCAGTGTCTGATGTGTCTCGGCAAGACCAAGCTCCCATGGAAGACCTGCATTGTGGATGGAACTTCTCGGAGCAGCTCCTGTACCGCCGTCATAACCGGAAATCAGAATAACCTGTGCACCGGCTTTTGCAACACCGGCTGCGACTGTACCAACGCCAGCCTCGGAAACCAGTTTTACAGAAATTCTTGCATCGGTATTGGCATTTTTCAAATCATAGATCAGCTGTGCCAAATCTTCGATGGAATAGATGTCATGATGAGGCGGAGGAGAGATCAGACTTACACCAGGTGTAGAATGTCTTGTCTTCGCAATCCAAGGATATACTTTCTTTCCTGGCAGATGTCCGCCTTCACCAGGTTTTGCACCCTGTGCCATCTTAATCTGAATTTCCTGTGCACTTACCAGATATCTGGAGGTTACACCAAATCGTGCGGAAGCAACCTGCTTAATTGCGGAACAGCGATTCTTTCCATCTGGTCCGATCGTCAGACGATCCAGACTCTCACCACCCTCACCGGTATTGGATTTACCGTGAAGCATATTCATGGCAATGGCCAGTGTTTCATGTGCCTCCTGAGAAATTGAACCGTAAGACATCGCACCTGTCTTAAATCTTGTTACGATAGAATCTACACTTTCTACCTCTTCAATCGGAATACCTTTCTTCGGATATTTCAGTTCAATCAAGTCACGCAAAACGCCAATGTGCTCTTCGTTGTCGATGCACTCGGTGTACTCTTTGAACATCTTGTAATCACCGCGTTTTGTGGATTCCTGAAGCAAATGAATCGTCTTTGGATTGTACAGATGTTCCTCACCGCCGCTTCTTGATTTGTGACGTCCCAGGCTGTTGAGAGTCAGATCTGTCTCCAGTCCCAGCGGATCAAATGCTGCGGAGTGAAGCTCATCCACGTCGCGCTCGATGTCTTCCATAGTAATACCGCCTACGCGGCTGACTGTATTTGTAAAGTATTTATCAATTACACCTTCGTCGATACCAATCGCCTCAAAAATCTGGGCACCCTGGTAAGACTGGATGGTAGAAATACCCATCTTGGATGCAATCTTAACAATACCGCTTAATACGGCATGGTTATAATCATCCACTGCTGCATAGTAATCTTTGTCAAGCATTCCGCTGTCAATCAGCTCATGAATGCTGTCCTGTGCCAGATACGGGTTGATTGCACATGCACCGTAACCAAGCAGTGTTGCAAAATGATGTACCTCTCTTGGCTCACCGGATTCCAGAATAATTGCCAGTGAAGTACGTTTTTTCGTTTTTACCAGATGCTGATGCACTGCGGATACTGCCAGCAGTGACGGAATCGCCATATGGTTCTCGTCAATGCCACGGTCAGAGAGAATGATAATGTTCGCACCCTCTCTGTGTGCACGGTCTACCTGAACAAAAAGATGCTCAATCGCTTTATCCAGGTGTGTATTTTTATAGAAGGTAATCGGAATCGTCTCAACCTTGAAGTTCTCTGCCTTCATAGCCTTGATTTTCATCAGATCTGTGTTTGTCAGAATCGGATTGTTTACCTTCAGTACATGACAGTTCTCCGGTTTTTCTTCCAGAAGGTTTCCATCCTCGCCAACATAAACAGTTGTGGAGGTTACTACTTCCTCACGGATCGCATCAATCGGCGGGTTTGTTACCTGTGCAAACAGCTGTTTGAAGTAGCCAAACAGTGGCTGATGTTTCTTGGAAAGTACCGGAAGCGGTGTATCAACACCCATGGCACCGATTCCTTCACTTCCGTTGGCAGCCATATTCAGAATGGAAGTGCGGTATTCTTCGTATGTATAACCGAAGGCTTTCTGCAGTCTCGCACGCTCCTCATTGGAGTATTCCTGTACTCTCTCATTCGGAATCTTGAGATCTTCCAGATTGACCAGATTGCTGTCAAGCCACTCGCCATAAGGCTGCTGCATTGCAAAGTTATCTTTTAATTCTTCATCAGAGATTACCTTTCCCTGAATCGTATCGATCAGAAGCATTTTTCCAGGATGCAGTCTTTCTTTCTTCACGATTTTAGATTCGTCAATATCAAGAACACCGACTTCAGAAGAAAGGATGACATATCCATCATCTGTAATATAATAACGGGAAGGACGAAGTCCATTGCGGTCAAGTACCGCTCCCATGATATCTCCATCACTGAACAGAATGGATGCAGGGCCGTCCCATGGCTCCATCATCGTTGCATAATACTGGAAGAAGTCCTTCTGTTCCTGTTTCATAGTACGGTTGTTATCCCATGGTTCCGGAATCAGAATGGTCACTGCCAGAGGAAGCGGCATTCCGTTCATAACAAGAAATTCCAGTGTATTATCAAGCATCGCAGAGTCAGAACCGGACGTGTTGATAACCGGAAGAACGGTGTATAAATCCTCACCCAGCGCACCGTTGTCCATCGTCTCCTCGCGGGCAAGCATCTTATCTACGTTGCCTCGAATGGTATTGATCTCACCGTTGTGTACAATAAAACGGTTTGGATGTGCTCTCTCCCAGCTTGGGTTTGTGTTGGTACTGAATCTGGAATGTACCATAGCAATCGCAGACTCATAATCCGGGCTCTGCAGATCCTTAAAGAAGGTTCTCAGCTGTCCCACCAGGAACATACCTTTGTAAGCGATTGTTCTGCTGGACAGAGACGGTACATACGTATTGTCATTTGACTGTTCAAAAATTCTGCGGACTACATACAGCTTACGGTCGAAGTCAAGACCCTTGGCAACACCGTGCGGACGTTTGATGAAGCCCTGCATGATATACGGCATACACTCGCGTGCTTTTGTTCCAAGGACTTCCGGCGCAGTCGGCACTTTTCTCCATCCGAGGAATTCCATTCCCTCTTTCTTTACGATGACCTCAAACATTTTCTTAGCCTGGTTTCTCTTCATCTCATCCTGTGGGAAGAAGAACATACCAATTCCGTAATCTCTTTCTTCACATAAAGAAATGCCGATGGATTGACAGGTTTTCTGAAAGAATTTGTGTGAAATCTGTAACAGAATTCCAACACCATCTCCTGTCTTTCCCTCGGCATCTTTGCCTGCTCTGTGTTCTAAATTTTCTACTATCTTTAACGCATTCGCTACTGTCTCGTGTGTTTTCACTCCCTTAATGTTAACCACGGCACCTATACCACAGTTATCATGCTCAAAGCGGGGATCGTATAACGTTCTCTCCATAAGCTTTCTTCCTTTCTCTATATTCGCTTTTGCTTTAACTTGTTAATACTATACATGATTTATCTCCTGATGTAAACCCCCTTTTTTCGTTAAATTGTCAGATTATTTGATTTTATTATATATTTTATTTATTATTCTGATAATATAATTAATTTTCTAAATTATTTTCCGTTTTTTATTTTTATTTCTATTTTCTGTTTCCAAAAAAAGACAAGATTTTTTTGTTGTTCTTCCTGTTTTTTTAAAATTTTTTCTTTTTTCTGTACAATTTTAAGCAAAAAAAATGGAGAGCGAGGACAGTTCTGGGCTCGGAAATCATAGAATTCCCGGACACAGAACCATCCTCACTCTCCCATTATTTTTGATTTTTTCATGCAAAATGCATGAAAACGCCTCGCGGGATATTACCTACTGAACAGTTACATTTTTTCTATTTGAACGAATATATACAAAGCTGCTGATGACAATCAAAATCTGCACACCTATGACTGCGAGCATCAAAATTCCATTCCCGACTTTAAACCAGTCCTGCCCAAAATAAGATAACGCAAACGACCACGCATTTGCAGATATATGCAGCAAAATGGGTGCCTCCAATGTATGGAAATATTCCATAAACCATGCAAAAATGATTCCGAGTACAGACGCATACAGAAACTGTGCCATATTCCCGTGAAAGATACCAAAGAGCAGTCCGGACACCACGATAGCCACCGGGCATCGAAAGTAATCTTTCAGTCTCTGAAAAATCAGTCCACGAAATACAAATTCCTCTGCAATCGGCCCAATCAGCGCACCGCACAAAAATGTGACCCAGAATCTGTTGGACATCAGAACCTTACTTGTCTGCTCGCTGTAAGATGGAAACAGTTCAAAAATATGCAACACTGCCATAAGGAAATTTACCACATATGCCAGCGAAGCGCCAAGTCCGATCATCCACAAAATATTTGACAGACTCAGATGATGTATCTTCGCAAGAAGCGGGTTTCGTCTGTTGTTATCCATCCGTATCAAAAGGATGGCAATTGGAATCACAATCACGCCTGCCGCTCCAGTTGCCCAGACGGATGACTGCATGAGCAGTTTGCTGCCCGCCCCAAATATCATCAGTACAATCGAAAGCAGCAGGGAGGTCACAGCCATCAACACATCATACCCCAATGCCGGATACAGAACCCTCCAGCCTCCCCGAACGATACCATCCCGACGGGTCAGAGGGATAATCCGAAAAAATCTGCAAGTTCCTCTACAGATTTGGAAATATATACCGGATTTACTTCCATAAGTTCCTGCATATCTCCATATCCATAAGAAACGGCAACACAGTCAATGCCCATTGCTCTTGCCCCGAGCACATCAAACTTGCGGTCACCGACCAGAACAACTTCCTGCCTTCTGTCTGAAACGCCAAGTCTTCTCAGCGCCTCCTCCACAACCTCCGATTTACTGGTTCGCTGTCCGGAAAGCTCACTTCCCACCACTGCATCAAAATAGGAATCCAGCGAAAAATGTTGAAGAATTTTATCTACAAAATACTCCGGCTTAGAAGAAGCTACACCGAGCAGATATCCCTGTTCCTTCAGTTCTTTCAAAAGCTTCGAAATTCCGTCATACGGACGATTTTCATAAAGTCCAACAAGACTGTAACGCTCACGGTAATATCCCACAGCCTCTTTTGCGCGCTCCTGCGAGATATGGCAGAAATTCATAAACTGCTCCATGAGAGGAGGTCCGACAAAAGAACGCAGCTCTTCCAGCGGATACTCTCCCATGCCAAGCTTCTCGATGGCATACTGTACAGATTTCGTGATTCCCTCACCGGAATCCGTCAGTGTACCGTCAAGATCAAATAAAATCACTCGATACATTCTGTATCTCCTTATCTTTCTTACATTTTGTCCGGTGCAGAGAAGCCAAGAATGTCAATCGCAGTCTCCAGAACTCTCTGTGCAAACGCAAGAAGCGCAATCCAGGACTGTTTCTTATACTCATCTTCCTCACCGAGAATCTTTGTCTCATGATAGAAATGATTGAACGCATTTGCCACATCATAAATATAGGCACAGATCTTATGAGGTGCCTTTTCCTCGTAAGCATTTTCAATCATACCGGCAAATTTGCCAAGCTCCAGCATCAATGATTTCTCGCTTTCGTTGGAAGCGCCACTCATGCTGCATGCAGCCAGGTCTCCGCCAACTTCCACATAACGATTGAGAATAGATTTTATACGAACAATCGTATACAGAATATACGGGCCGGTATCTCCCTCAAAGGAAGTAAAACGATCCACATCAAAGACATAATCCTTCGTAGCCTGATTGGACAGATCGCCATATTTGATAGCAGCCAAACCTACGGTCTGAGCTGTCTTTTGGGCATCCTCGGATTTTACACTTCTGTTTTCCACGATTTTTTTGTACATTTCATCATTAATCTCACCAATGAGTGTTTCCAGACGCATCACGCCGCCCTGACGAGTCTTAAACGGCTTTCCGTCTTTGCCGTTCATCGTACCGAAACCAAGGAAGAACAGACCTGTGTCCTCATCCACCAGCTTTGCTTTTCTTGCACAGCGGAATACTTGTGTAAAATACAGTTCCTGACGCTTGTCTACAACGTAAATGATCTCATCCGGATGGAACAGTTTCATACGCTCCACGATTGTTGCCAGGTCAGTCGTATTGTAGAGGGAAGCTCCGTCAGATTTCAGAATCATACACGGTGGGATTTCCTTTGTATCGGTCTCTTCCTTGACATCTACCACAAGTGCCCCCTGATCCAGGTGCGCATATCCCTCATCTTTGAGGTACTGTACCATATCCGGAATGTACGGCTGTGCATCCGACTCTTTCTTCCACAGATCAAAGGTTACATTTAATTTTTCATAATTCTTTTTCAAATCGGTCACAGAGACATTGAGGATGTGATTCCAGAGTGCCATATAACCGGCATCTCCCTGCTGCAGTCTGTGTGTTGCCTCCATCGCTTCCTCTTTGTACGCTTCATCCTCTTTGGATTTTGCACTGGCTGCCGGATAAATTTCCTCCAGCTCGCTGATGGTAAACGGAGCCTCAGTCGGATACTCTCCCTCATAGTCTTCCTGGAAGTACACCAGATCTGGCTGGCGATGGCGAAGCTCTGTGATAATCAGTCCCATCTGCAGTCCCCAGTCTCCCAGGTGGACATCACCAATCACTTTATGTCCCATAAAACGGCCAAGGCGCTTTAAGGACTCTCCGATGATTGCAGAACGAAGATGTCCGACATGAAGCGGTTTTGCCACATTCGGGCCGCCGTAATCAATCATAATCGTCTTCGGCTGCTCAGCCTGTGTCACACCGAGATGCTCATCGGCTGCCATCTCTTTCAGATAGTCTGCAAGAAATTCCTCTTTCACTCTCAGATTGATAAATCCAGGATTGACTGCATCCACCTGAGAAAAGACATGGCTTTCCTGCAGCTGTGCCACCACATCATTGGCAATCATAATCGGCGCCTTTTTGTAAGCTTTGGCTCCTGCCATTGCTCCGTTGCACTGATACTCACACAAATCCGGTCGATTGGATACAGATACTCTTCCATAGGAAGCATCGTATCCTGCTTTTTCAAAAGCTGCCTGCATTTCCTCTGCAAGCAAGTCGATAAGTTTCTTCATTTTTCTGACTCCTTTGTATTTACTGTTTACATGATATTTTTGTGCAGGCCACTGCCACTGCTCCCGGCCCGATATGGCAGGCAACGCTCAGAGAAAGCGGTGCCATCTGAATCTCAAAACCCGGAAAGGCTTCTTCCAGCTCCCGCTTCCACTCTTGGGCCTCCTCAAGCCCACATGTATAAGCAGCCTCCAGTTCCATCTTTCCTTCTTCCATCTCTTTTGCAAAACGCTTTTCAAAATCTGCCTGCATGGCACGGATCATCGTCTTTTTTGCCTGCTTCTTGCCACGGCACTTGGAGAAAGCATCCAACTTCTCTCCCTGAATCTGCAGCACCGGTTTTAAATTGAGCACAGTTCCGATCGCCGCCGCAGCAGGTGTGATTCTTCCACCTTTTTTCAGATATTTCAAGGTTTCCAGCGTAATGTAGATGCTGGATTCCATCTTATCTCTTTCCAGAACTTCTTTGATCTCTGCCGCTGATTTCCCTGTCTCTGCCAGTGCAATCGCATCCATCACCGCACGTTTCTGTGTCACAGAAATTCTCTGATTATTGACTACCTGTATTTTCCCGTCGTAGTCCTGTGCCAGCATCAAAGCAGTCTGACAAGAAGCACTCAGTCCACTGGACATCGGAATATGGACAATCTCCTCAGCTTCCTCCAAAACACGGTCCCACAACTCCAGAATCTCTCCCGGAGACGGCTGGGAAGTAGAAATCTCCGCATTATCAGCCAGCTTTTCATAAAACTGCTCCTGACTAAGCGTAATATCCTCCAAAAACAATTCTTCATTAATATAAAACGGCATCGGAACAACTGTAATCCCAAGTTCTCTTGCCTCACTTTGCGTAATACCACTATTGCTGTCTGTAACAATGGCAACTTTTTTCATGTATTCATCCCTCTCTTAAAATTTGGAACTTTTAATCATAAGAAAACGCATTCCTGTCAATGCGTTCTTATCATTTTATCACATTCCATCTTATTTCTCAAGACCATGACTTTGTACTTTATTGAATTTTCCCCGCAAAGAGAGTATAATAAAATAAATCATTTTACCAGGAGGAATACATATGTCTTATAAAAGTGAAGCTTACGCAAAAACTGCGGAAACTGTAATGAAAAAATTCGAGAAGCGTGGCATGACTGCTTTCTACTGTCCTACCACAGAAGAAGCAAAAGAAAAAATCTTAAGCCTGATGGAGAAAGGTGCTTCCATCACATGGGGCGGCACTGAGAGTATGAAGGAAGCCGGTGTCATGGATGCGATTCGCAACGGCGACTATGAACTGATTGACCGTTCCACGGCAAAAACTCCAGAAGAACAGCGCGCTCTTTACGGAAAAATGGTATGTGCAGACTATTTTCTGACCAGCACAAACGCCTTTACCAAAGACGGCGAGCTTGTCAACATTGACGGTGCTGCCAACCGTGTGGCATGTATTGCTCACGGACCTGCGCATGTCATCGTTCTCGCCAGCATGAATAAAATGTGCGCCGATGTGGACGCTGCCGTAAAACGCATCCACACAGAAGCATGTCCTCCAAATGCCATTCGCGTCGGTGTGGAAACTCCATGTTCCACCACAGGCGTATGTGCAGATTGTCTCTCTCCAGGATGCATCTGCGCACAGATTCTCGTGACACGCAAATCCAGAATCCCGGGACGTATCATCGTTGTTCTCACAGAGGAACCACTTGGATTCTAAGTTGATTTGTAACTGTTCAGTACCTTCACAGATACGTTGATTTTTAAAATTACTCGAGATAGCAACTTGTTAGAACACTCATGTTCTGACAAAAAATTGTCGCCCGACCAGATGTATGGCCGGGCGAACTTTCTTTGTATCGTTTTACTCTCTTCTCAATGCATCAATCGGATTCAGATTTGCCGCCTTAACAGATGGCAAAAGTCCAAACACAATTCCAATCACCATAGAAAATACCACTGAGATTACAATTGCCGGAACGCTAATTGCTACCGGAATCGATGCAACTTTTGAAATAATCTTGGATAAAATCAACCCCACAATAACTCCGATCACACCACCAAGACTCGTCAAAACAGCTGCTTCTGTCAGAAACTGGAACAAAATCCTGTTTTTTCTGGCACCGATTGCTTTTTTCAGACCAATTTCACTGGTTCGCTCCGTAACAGACACGAGCATAATGTTCATAACACCAATACCGCCTACCAAAAGCGCGATGCTGGCAATCCAGATCAACTGCCGGTTTGTGCTTTCACTGAGTTCCTGCTGCTGCTGCGCACGCTCCAGAAGATCGACTGCCTTATATTTCAATTTACTGTTGCTGTCTGTGATGGCTGCATTTAAGGTTTCCGCCGTTTTCTGCCCCACTTTACTCATCGCATCTGTATTCTTTGCACGGACAACCGCATTTTCCGGTTCATCATATTTGTATATGATCGGCCAGCTGCTGTTCGGAATTAAGACTGTACCGGACATGTCCTGATTGTAGGTATAATAATCTTCAATAGAATTGATGGTAGGTTCATAGGTAGAGGAATTTGTATAAACCCCTACTACGGTAAAAGGCTCCCCTTTGATTTCAATCGTTTTGCCCAGAGGATTTTCCTCCCCGAACATACTGTTTACCGCATTGTTATCCAAAAGTACTACTTTACGGTATTCACTGAAATCTTTGTCCACAAACCCTCTTCCATTTTGAATGATATAACCGCAGGTATTCAGATACTCACTATCCACACCGTAAATCTTGCCTCCCTGCAGACTCGAATCATCATAATAAATTCCATCCGCATACGTTCTGCTGTAGAAAAAAGAAGCGTTTTCGACATTATCCAGATTCTTTACTTTCTCCTTAATCTCATCGGTAAGAATCGGGGTTTTCTTGCTGGTGTCGCCCCAGGCAACGTCATAGACAGAATCTCCGTCATTTAAATTTACGGTGACTGCGTTATTTCCGGCACCGATCAGATTCTGCTTGAGCATCTCACTCGTTCCCCGAATGGTCGACACAATTGAGATAATCGAAGCAATTCCAATAATAATACCAAGCATAGTCAGGAAAGAGCGCATCTTATGGGACCAGATTCCCTGAAAAGCAAGTCTGATATTTTCAAACATAATGTTTCTCCCTCCTAATAATATCCGTATACTTCATCCAAAGTTCCTTCTTTTACCGGTGCACCTTCTTTTACGCCTTTTCCGTATGGAAATGCAATTTTATCCTCCATGGTCAATCCGGAAGTAATCGTCACCGTATAACCGTCAAAACTTTTCGTTGCTGTAACGATCTGCTTTTTCAGCTTGCCGTCTTCTTCCTTAAACACATAATAAACACCATCTTCGTATCGCACAAACGCTGCATCCACATACAATTTATCACCTGCCAGAGCCTCACTGTCAATCCAAAGTCCCACGGATTCCCCATTGTTCGGTTCCTCATCTCCTAATACCACTGCCATAAAAGGATAATAAGATACATTCGGATTTCCCATGCCACTGTAATACTGACTGGCATCATCTGCCGGAAACTGAGAAATTTCTCTGATCTCTGCCTGAAAATTCAGTCCTGTCTCATAAGAATTTACATTCAGCGACTGTCCGACACTGAGGCGATCCAAAAGCAGCTCGCTGACAGCGCCTTTTACATAAAGTCCATCATCACTGTCTACAACGATAAAAGCGTCTCCATCCGATTCCCCTGTCACAGGATCTCCAACCGTCGTCACCTGACCGTCAACTGTAGCAAGCACTGTCTGATTTTCAATTTTCTTTTCCAGTTTGGAAATCTGAAGCGCATTCGTCTTAATCTGAATTTCCAAGGAAGCAATCGTCTGTTTTTTCGATTTGATGGCCTCCTCTCTTGTAAATCCGATTTCTCCTTCCTCGCCTTCCTCATACCAGTCTTCGTCTCCGTCATCCCAGTTTTCGTCCGGTTCCTGTGTCGGTGTTGGCGTCGGTGTCAGCACTGTCGTATCATCGGATGGCAGCATTGCCTTCTCCACAGAAAAGAACTTCTGCTCCTGCGCATCCACAGCTTCTGAACCGCCTTTTTTCACATAATAGCCAATCAAAGAAGCCTCCGGATTGCTGTAATCCACAATCTGATTGTCTTCATGAAACTCAATGCGATACCAAAACGGAGCTTTCTCCTCAATTTTTTCTGTTCCCTGTTCATCGTAACCGGCCATTTTATTCAAAAAAGAACCTTTGACAATGATGTATTCTTCTTCGGCATCGCATAGGAAACGATAAGGATCCTCCGCGGTTCCTGTTCCCTGATAAGGAACAGAATCAAAATCAAGCACCTGATAAACTTCTGCCTGTGGCTGCGGCGTCTCTGTCGGTTCCGGTGTTTCTGTCTCTTCTGGCGTCTGCGTCTCTTCCGGTGTTTCTGTCTCTTCCGGTGCCTCTGTCTCCTCCGGTGTCTCTGTCACTTCCGGTGTTTCTGTCTCTTCTGGCGTCTGCGTCTCTTTTGCTGTCTCCTCTGTTTCCTGTGTTTTCACAGCTGCGATCGGACGAAAAGCTGCTACCGCCATGACTTTCGATTCCCCAGGCATATCCGACCTCGCCACATCGTCCTCTCCCAAATCGTCACCGGTGTCTGTATCTCCAAAGGAAGCATTCTCCATATCCGTATCCTTTAATTCTGCTCCGTTTTCAAGTTCCTGAAGTCTGTCCTTTGCTTTTTTCAGATCCTGCTCATTTTTTTCCTTTGTCAGTTTTTCAATATTCAGCTCCATTTCTGTCAGCGTTGTATCATAAGACAGCAGCTTATCACCGGCTTTTACCCGGTCGCCTTTCTTTACATACACTTCATCAATCACGGAATCATTTTCCAGATTTACCTCCTGCGTCACATGCGTTGTGATTTCTCCGCTCAGTTCCTCCTGGCTCTCATCATAAAAATAACTCTGCGCCAGACTTTCCATCGGAATCACCGGAATGATTTTGGCATTGACACGCTTGACCGCATAAAAGCCTACGCCCCCGCCTACAGCAAGAACTGCCGCTGCGACTATGGCAAACAGTAGTTTCTTCTTTCTATTCATTCGCAGGCACCTCTTTCTCTCTGAGCACGCCATCCCGGATCAAAACGATTCGTTTGGCGTGTTCGGCAATTTCCGAATCATGTGTGATCATCAATACCGTCACACCCTCCTCATTCAGCTTTTGAAACAATTCCATAACCTGCTGCCCCGATTTGCTGTCAAGAGCACCCGTTGGTTCGTCCGCAAGCAAAAGCTTTGGGCTGTTTACAATTGCACGGGCAATCGCAACTCTCTGCATCTGACCTCCCGACAGCTGATTTGGAAGAAAATCCACTCGCTCCGCCAGACCCACTCGTTCCAGTGCAGCAAATGCAATTTCTCTTCGTTTTTTCTTCGGTACACCGGCATAATTCAAAGGCATCATTACATTTTCAATCGCACTTTGTTTTGCCAGAAGATGAAAACTCTGAAACACAAAGCCAAGCTTATGCAGGCGCATATCGGACATCTCATTTTCCGAACATTTACTCACATCCATCCCATCCAGCAGAAAACTTCCCGAAGTAGGCTTATCCAGACAGCCAATCAGATTCATCAGTGTCGTCTTTCCAGAGCCGGACGGTCCCATGATGGCCACATACTCTCCCTCTTCCATGGAAAAATTCACATCTTTGAGTACAGGAACATCCATTTTTCCCTGCTGATAATTTTTATAAATATGCTTCATCTCCAGAATCATCAGGGTTCCACCTCCTCATCCACACTTATGCCGCTGTCAAATTCTCCCTGAAAATCGCTGTCCAGATCGCTGTCAAAGCTGCTGTCCATACTACTCATACTACTATCCAGATCACTATCCATACTGCTGTCCAGATCGCTGTCCGAAATCTGATTGTTCAAAATCTGGCCAGTGGAGTTAATGGCAGTATCCATACCTTCCTCCAGTGTGTCATCCGGAAATGCAATACAATCCTCTTTTGTCAGACCTTCTGTGATTTCATATTTTCCAAGACTTTCATCATATTCTCCGAGTGTCACGCTTTTCTTCTCCAGCTTATCCTTTGCGGAGGAAGCCCACACATACGGCGCCTCTGTGTCCACATCTACAAGATAGAATTCGTCCAGCCAGATGCCGTCTTTTACTTCATCCTGACCATGATCCGGTTCAATATATACATGCTGCCCAAGAATCAGTCCCTCTGCCGAATCCAGTTCCACATAAAACGGATAGTTCGAAGAAGACGTCTGTGTATCGGATGATTCGCCGCTGCTGTACATGCTGTCCATACTGCTACTGGAAGAATCTGGTTCTTTTGTATCCACTCCGGTCATCACGCCGGTCCAGGTGATATCCCTGTCCACTCTGGAACGAATTAAAACAGGCTCCCCTTCCACAATCGAATTCATATTTGTCTCATTGATCATACCTTTGACTCGATAAGTCCCCGTTGCCACAATCGTGATAAATGCAGTTTCTGAACCGGAACCGCTGCTCTCGGAAGAATCCATATCGGAATCACTGCTGTTGATCATCGATTCGTTAATTTTCTTAATCACACCGGAAAGTTCACTTTTTACTTCCAGATCTCCGGAACTACTTTTTAACTTCTCTATCTGCTTTTCTTTTGTTTTCTGATCATATTCATTTTTCTTTAAATTCATCTGTGCAGTCTGAATCTCTATGGTATAGGAAAGCTGATCTTCTTCCTTTGCCTCTTTTTTCTCATTTGTAAGAGTGTCAACCTGATTCTGCAGACTGCTTGCTTCATTTTTCAATCGTTCCAGATCAAGCTCTGCCTGTGCAAGATCGTCCTGTAAAGCACTCTCATCGTACTCAAACAATACATCTCCTTCTTTGACCTGATCTCCTTCTTTGACATTGACTGTCTTAATCTTACGGCTGCTGTCTACCTTTACTTTCACTGTTTTCTGAGGTTCTACCACGCCCGCATAGCGGTTCTGTGTGCCCGAAACATCGCCCATAAGCGTTGCAACCGTCGTTACATATACTTTATTCTGTTCTGATGAAGAACCTTTATGATTCCATAAATACCAGGAAACCCCTCCTGCCACAGCAACTGCCGCAACTGTTCCCCCCACAATTGCAATTCGTTTCTTCATAATATCCTCCAATCTTAAGCCGCAAATGTTCTCACATATAGCTGCAAAACACAGCATATATTTTTATATTATAGCAGATTTGCAATGAAAGTAAAGCTTTCCCGATGGTTGCTAATTTATATCTTTTTCCTCTGTTTTCCACACTCAGCCTTGCATTCGGTTGACATTTTCTTCTCATCTGTTAAACTGATACTAGGCATAGAACAGTTCATCTTGACTGTATTTTTTTATTGAACTGTTTTATAGAAAGGATGACATTGATATGAAAAAAGCACGATTACTTCTTCTTTTTCTCCTCTTGTTCTGTTTCTGTCTGACCGGATGCAAAAATGAGGAAAAAGACGCTGTGGAGTCCGTGATCACCCAGGATCTGGATAAACTGAAAAATCTGGATGCAGATACGGCGCGCGAATACATTTCCGCCGAAAATCTGTTTCCAGACAGTACAAACAGCACTTCCGATCAGGATTCTGTTGAGAATTTTATTTCGAAATATTTCCAGAATTTTGATTATAAAATACTGGACATCAAAATCGACAAAGATTCTGCTTCTGCCACACTTCGCCTGAAGACTCTGGATGCACAGAGTCTGGCCAAAGATTATACCGGTGCACAGCTTCAGAATCAAATTCTAAACGCCGCCTCTTTGGGGCAGAGTTCTTCCAGCGCAACCCTGGAAGATCATTATCAGCTTCTGTGCCAGCTTATGGACACAAACCGCTACGAAACAGTCGAAAACAGCTGCACAATCAAACTGCACAAGATGCTCGACACGTGGGTTATACAGAAAACAGCTGCCTTAGAAGACGACATCATCGGAAATTTTATCAGTTATATTTCCAACTCCAATCTCCTGACACCAGAAGAAACACTGGATATTTATCTGACAACCATCCGTTCCATGAATGAAGAACAGCTGATCCGTTATCTGAACCTTGAGCAGTACATGAACAACCTTGATCCGGAAATCACCAATTTTACTTCTGCCATCCTCAATCACGTAATGTCCGATTTCACTTACAGCATCAAAGAAACCATTCAGGAGGGCTATAATGCCACCGTTGATGTCGATGTGACTACTTTTGATGTTAATGCCGTACTCAAAGATTACAACACGCTCTATCAGAAATATCTGGAAACACCACAATCTCTTTATGCGGGAATGGACGGTCGCCTTCAGGAAGCATGGAATCTTATGCAGGAATGTCTGGAAAAAAGCGATACAACCACCACACTGCATGTACCCATACAGATGGTAAATGATGGAAACTCCTGGACCATACAAAGCCCGGAACAGATCGGAAATTCCATTTTTGGCAGTCTGACGGAAAGCCTTTCTTCCAGTCTTTCCGCTTCCGTTACGCCTCAGATTTCTGCAGCGGAATCCGCCATTTCCAATATACTCGATTCTGATTCTGACTCGAGTTACGATTCTGATTACGATTCTTCCTATGATTCCGATTATGACTCTGATTACGACTCCGGCTATGATTCGGACTACAACTGATGGATTGAATATTTTTTATAAAAAAATGGCTTTCATCCCTACAGCAAGCTATGGGATTTTCACCATGATAACGTAAAAAAGGAAGTGCATGATACGATTTGTATCAGACACTTCCTTTTTCGTTACTGTAAACAGTAAGCCTTTTTCTATGCACTTGTTATCTTAACAAAGTCTATGCCGCATCGTTATTGAAAACATCTTTGTCGATCATTTTGTCCTGACACGCAACGATTGTCGTACATACCGCATCTCCTGTGATGTTGACAGCCGTTCTTGTCATATCCAGAATACGGTCGATACCCATGATGATACCGATTGCCTCTACCGGAAGTCCTACGGAAGCAAATACCATCGATAAAGTCACAAGACCAACACCAGGAACACCGGCTGTTCCGATTGATGCCAGAGTTGCAGTTGCAATTACCGTCGCATAATCACCTGCTGACAGCTGAATGCCAAATGCCTGTGCTGCAAAACAAACGGCAACACCCTGCATGATAGCAGTTCCGTCCATGTTGATGGTAGCACCAAGCGGAATCGTGAAAGAAGAAATCTTCTTGGAAACACCCATTTTCTTACTCAAAGTATCAATCGACAATGGAATGGTCGCATTGGATGTTGCTGTGGAAAATGCAAACGCCATAACCGGGAAGAATTTCTTAATAAATTTGAGCGGATTCAAACCGGTAAACAGTTTCAACAGGATCTGATAAATACCAAATCCGTGAATTGCCAGTGCCAGCAATACACATCCCATGTATTTGAGCATCGGTACAAATGCATCAAAGCCAAGTGTTGCAAATGTTTTTGCGATCAGACAAAACACTCCGACTGGTGCCACTTTCATAACTGCCATCGTCATATCCATCATCAGATCGTTGAACTGACTGAAGAAGTTCGCAACTGTCTCTGCCTTCTCGCCGCGTCCTGCCAGCAAAATACCGACAAACAGTGCAAATACGATAATCGGCAGCATATCGCCGTTCGCCAATGCTCCGATTGGATTTTTCGGAATAATGTTCAGCAGCGTATCTGCAAGACTTGTCGCTTCCTGTGTCGTTACCTCTGCAACCTGTACCTTGGACATATCCAAGCCAAGACCTGGTTTGAACAACGTTCCGATTGTCAGCGCAAGTCCGATTGCAAGTGCTGTTGTCACAAGATAAAAACCGATCGTCTTCACACCTACTTTTCCGAGGCGCTTCGTATCACCGATGGCCATACTTCCACACACCAGAGAGCAGAATACCAACGGTACAACAAGCATCTGCATCAGGCGGATAAATCCGTTACCAATCACATAAAAAATACCATTAATCAGAACGTCATCGCGAAATCCACCTTCCGGTATCACATAATGCACAACCACACCGACCACTGCACCGAGAAGCAGTGCCAGCAGAATAACCGTGGTAAGTCCCAGTTTCTTCTTTTCTTTATTTGTGTTATTACCCATTCAAATTCCTCCTCTTATTGTTTCAGATATCCATTTTCCCGCATATAATCTTCCAGTGCTTCCTGCCAGGATACAGGTGTCTCAATACCGCTTATGCGCAGCATAAGGTTATCTAAAACAGCATAAGAAGGACGAAGCTCAGAACCAGGAACCTCACTGTTCGGTACGCGGACGATTTCCACATCCAGTCCTGCCAGTTCTACGATTTTCTGAGCAAACTCATAACGACTACAATAACCAAGTGTCGTTGCGTTGTAAGTTCCATATGCACCCGCCTGAATCAGACGATGAATGCATTTTGCAACCTCTTTTGCGCTTGTAGGTGACGCAAACTGATTGCCGGCAACCGGTATCTTTTTGGTAACCTTTGCCTGCTCCAGAATATCTGTCACAAAATTCTCTCCTGCTCCATAAACCCAGGAGCTTCGAATAATCAGATATTTCTGAGCGAGATCTTTTACAAAGTTTTCCCCCGCAAGTTTGGAACGGCCATAATTGGACAATGGAAACGGAGTTGCAAATTCATCATACGGTGTCTCTGCATGTCCGTTAAAAACATCATCCGTTGACAGCTGAACCAGCGTTGCTTTGATTCTTCTCGCAGCAACACTTAAATTTCTCGCGCCGAGTGCGTTCACACGGAATGCATCCTCTTTGTTTCGCTCGCACTCCTCCACATTCGTCATTCCAGCGCAGTTGATGATGATCTCAGGACGATTGACATCCGCATAATACATCACTGCCTCCAGATCTGTGACATCCACATCCTCGATGTCTGTCTGCACCAGTTCTGTCTCACGCGTATCCAGCAGCTTTGCGAACTCTTTCCCCACACGTCCGTTTGCGCCGACGATCCATACTCTTTCAACTTTTGTACTCACTCTCTTACCTCCTTTTTGTTTTTTAAAATAGCTGCTGTAGAATTCCCCTGTCTGCAGCAGCTATTTTCTTTGTATAGCATTTATATTCTGTTCTTCACCCTACTGCTCGGAACATTTGCTATCAATAATCAAAGCCAGCTCATCAAGCTGTTTTTGAGCGACCGGTCCCGGAGCCTCCAGCATCAGATCGGATGCATCCTTCACCTTCGGGAAGGCAATGACATCACGAATGCTGTCTCTTTTTGCCATCAGCATCACAAGACGGTCCAGACCATAAGCAAGACCTGCGTGAGGCGGAACGCCATATTTGAACGCATTCAGCAGGAATCCAAACTTCTCATGAGCCTCTTCTTTTGTAAATCCGAGCGCCTCAAACATTCTCTCCTGAATATCATCCTGATGGATTCGCACACTTCCTCCACCGATCTCATTACCATTTAATACAATATCATAAGCTTTTGCACGCACTTTTCCAGGATCTGTCTCCAGAAGATCGATGTCTTCCTCCATCAGCATCGTAAATGGATGGTGCATCGCCGTAAAGCGGTTTTCTTCCTCAGACCACTCCAGCAGAGGGAATTCTGTAATCCATACAAATCGGAATTCATCTTTGTTCAAAAGCTCCATCTGTTTTGCCAGTTCCAGACGAAGTGCTCCAAGAACGCTATATACAACTTTGTTCTTATCTGCAGCAAACAAAAGCAGATCTCCGGGTTCTCCTTCCATGGTTTCCACGAGTGCTTTCATCTCTTCCTCTGTCATAAATTTCGAGAAAGAAGATTTCAAACTGCCATCCTCATGGATTGCAATATAAGCAAGTCCCTTTGCTCCGTAATCTTTGGCAAAGGAGACGAGTTTATCAATTTTCTTACGAGGCATTGCGCCCTGTCCCCTGGCATTGATACCGCGAACGCTTCCACCGTTTTCGATTGCCCCTTTGAATACCGCAAACTCACAGTCTTTTACAACATCTGTGACGTCATGAAGTTCCATGCCAAAACGCAGATCCGGCTTATCAGAACCAAAACGATCCATTGCCTCCTGCCAGGTCATTCTCTGGATTGGAAGCTGCACATCCACATCCAAAACTTCTTTAAACAGTTTTGCAAGGAATCTCTCATTTACATCAATAACATCATCCACGTCCACGAAAGATAACTCCATGTCGATCTGTGTAAACTCTGGCTGTCTGTCTGCGCGAAGATCCTCGTCGCGGTAGCATCTTGCAATCTGGAAATAACGGTCATAACCTGAACACATCAGAAGCTGTTTGAGAATCTGCGGAGACTGCGGCAGCGCATAAAACTCACCCGGATGTACACGGCTTGGCACGAGATAATCTCTTGCGCCCTCCGGAGTACTGTTGCAAAGAGTCGGTGTCTCGATTTCTAAAAATCCTTCATTTGCAAAAAAGCTTCTTGTCACAGTTGCTACTTTGCTTCGCAGCATCAGGTTTCTCTGAAGATCCGGACGTCTCAAATCCAGATAACGATATTTCAGGCGCACCTCTTCTCTTGTCTTGCTGTCCTCTTCAATCGGAAACGGCGGTGTCTCTGCCTCAGATAAGATACGAAGCTGTCTGGCACGAATTTCAATCTCACCGGTAGCCAGATTTGTGTTTACAGCACCGGAACGTGCCTCCACCGTACCAACGACAGCGATTACAAACTCACTTCTTAATTTTCCGGCTTTCTCAAAGCCCTCATGATCAATGCTTCCATCTTCAAAAATCAGCTGAATCATTCCGGAACGGTCACGCAAATCAACGAACACAATTCCTCCTTTGTTGCGGCTTTTCTGTACCCAGCCCATCAACGTCACTTCACTGCCGATTTCTGTCTTTGTTACTTCTGCACATCTGTGCGTTCTGTGCAATCCCTTCATTGTCTCTGCCATTTTTTTATCCTCTTACATTCTATCCTTAAAGAACTCCTGAATCTCCGTATAACCTTCTGCTGTCAATTGTTCTTTCTGGAATTTTTTATTTTTCTTCATTACAGAAATATTTACCTGAATGCCCTTGCTGCGCTCCTGTGTCGCCTGCTCAAATACTTTCAAAAGCTGCTCCGCCGGCATATTTTTTTCCACAAGAAATGCTTTTTTCTGATTTGCGGTCGGCACCTGATAATCGCGTTCCATCAAAAGCATGATGATGCGCTCAAAACCTACCGAAAATCCTACTGCACTGACATTCTGTCCGGTGAACTTTCCGATCATCTCATCGTAACGTCCGCCGCCGCCTACCGATCCGCCGTACTCGTCCATTGCAATCTCAAAAATAGGTCCTGTATAATAAGACATCCCTCTTACGAGAGTCGGATCAAATGAAATCTTAAATTTCGCAGTCTTGACTGCATCCACGCTTTGAATAATAGTCTGCAAATCTTTTGCTACGTTCGCATCCATCACATCTTTGAGTACTTCGCCGCAGTAACGAACACCTTCGATATCTCTTGTAATATGATCGAATAAAGACAGGTATTTTTCTACTGCCTCCTGTGAAAATCCCTCCTCCAGAAGTTCGCTGCGCACACCATCCAGACCGATCTTGTCCATCTTATCCAGAATGATAAACACAGTATTGTAGCTTTCCTCCGGGAAACCACTGTAAGCAGCCATTGCTTTTAAAATCTTGCGGTCATTAATACGGATTGTAAAGTTCTCAAAATCCAGCTTGCCAAGCAATGTACTTGTTGCAAGGATCAGATCAATCTCTGCCAGACAGGACGGCTCGCCAAGAATATCAATGTCGCACTGCATAAACTGACGGTAACGTCCCTTCTGCGGTCTGTCTGCTCTCCACACATTGCCCATCTGCAGTGCCTTAAACGGAGACGGCAGCTCATTGGCATTATTGGAATAATATCTGGAAAGAGGCACAGTCAAATCATAGCGAAGTCCTCCGTCCACCAGATCCATCTCTTCTTTGGCGGTATCTATTTTCAGCTTTTCGCCTCTCTTCAAAATTTTAAAAATCAGTTTTTCATTGTCACCGCCCTGCTTGCTGCTTAGATTTTCAATGTGTTCCACACAAGGCGTCTCCAGAGAAACAAATCCGAAACTGCCATATGTCTCACGAATGAGATTCATGGCATAATTGCGGATTTCCATTTCTCTTGGTAGAATATCTCTCATGCCGGTAACCGGCTTTTTTTTCATTGTCATAATGTCCTCCTCATTTTTACACTTTCTTGCACTCATTTACATTATATCACAATATATCCTTATGTACTACTCTCTGGAATGCAAGGAAGATTTCCATATCAAAATTTTTCACTTCACCAATCATTTTCTGCATAACAGATTCCAGATCCACTGCCAGTCGGTGCGGTCTTCCCTCCTGCATAGCTGCAAATACATCGCAGACATGCAGAATTCTGG
Organism: Lachnospiraceae bacterium; assembly: GCA_022787145.1. Taxonomy (GTDB): domain Bacteria; phylum Bacillota; class Clostridia; order Lachnospirales; family Lachnospiraceae; genus JALFVM01. The sequence goes on from JALFVM010000050.1 coordinate 70,408, forward strand.
CCCCGTAGGGAATCGCCTCACCCCTTAAATTTGCCGGATAGCCACTTCCATCATAATTTTCATGATGATACAAAATACTGTCCAGCACAAACTCGGAATATCCATGACCTTTCACAGCTTCGTAACCAAGTTGGGAATGCATACGCGCATATTTCAATTCCTCAATCAACATAGGATTTTCATCACTGTAAATATATTTCACCAGTTTCAGTCGTCCGATATCATGGAGCAGTCCAGCAATGGCAAGCTCTCTACAAACTTCCGGCTCCAGCTTTAACTCTTCTCCGACTGCACGGGCGAGCTTACTGACCATGACTGCATGCTCCAGTTCTTTGCTCATATCAATTACAATCGTGTTGTCCTCTTTTTTCTTCACAAACACTGCCGCAGTCATCTGTGACTCCTCCCAAATACGTTTCAATTCCAATTCGCTTTCGCTCAATCATCTCATCGATTCTCTCCAGATAATTGGTGACATCCTTTACATTCTCTACGCGCTCAATGCGTTTTCCATTGTCAAACACAAGTTTCGTGGAACCACCTGCACCCAGCGCCAGAATCGGCTGTTTTTCTTCCATAATCAGGATATTGTAAATACCAGCCTTTCCTTCTCTTGCATAACCAACGTTTTCAAAATTTCCGGCCATATTTTTCTGGCGATACAGATAATACGGTCCCATCTGCATCTGACGGGCGTAATCCATCGTCATATCCATAATTTCCTGACTATTCTCAAATGTCATTTCCTGATACTTTTCCTTGAACATCGACAGGCGCGCTGCACGTTTTACCGCAAGCGAATGCACCGTAAGGCTGTCCGGATTGAGCGTTTTTACCTCATCGAGTGTCTTTTGCACCATCTGCTTATCCTCTCCCGGAAGCCCAATAATCAAATCCATATTAATATTATCAAATCCCATCTCACGGGCAAGCAAAAATGCCTGTTTTGTCTCCTCCACCGTATGACGTCTTCCAATAATATCCAATGTCTCCTGGTTCATCGTCTGTGGATTGACAGAAATTCTTGTGACCGGAAAACGCTTGAGCACTTCCAGCTTTTGGCGCGTAATACTGTCAGGCCGTCCTGCCTCCACCGTAAATTCCAGCAAATCCTCATAAGGGAAATATCTTTCCAGACAGGTAAGAACCCTCTCCAGCTGCTTTGGATTTAACGTAGTAGGAGTACCGCCTCCGATATAGATCGTGTTCAGCTTTCTTCCCTTCATAAAATCAGCTGTCTTTTTCATTTCATAGCACAGTGCATCCACGTACTCATCCACCCTCTTCTCCCATTTTTGCAGAGGATAGGAACTAAAGGAACAATACAGACAAATGCTCGGACAAAAAGGGACACCGACATAAAGACTGTATCCCCGCTCATAATCAATGTCTTTAAGAAGTTCTTTTTCACGATTGGCAATTGTAATTGCCAGAGCTGTCTTTTCATTTGAAAGATAGTAAGTCTCTCTCAGATACTGTGCAATTTCTACATTGCTCATTCCCTGCTCAAGCATTCGCATTGGAAGCTTCGTCGGACGAATTCCCGTTAAGTTTCCCCATGGCAGTGTCTTTCCTGTATGCACACAAAGAACCCGGTAAATCATACGTTTCAATTCATTTTTCGTCTCTGTTCTGTCTTTTTTATAATCAATTGCTGTTTCTTCTTCACAGCAAAACTGCCCATCCTCAAAAAGTGACAGCCTGATTTTATCCAGACTGTATTCCAGCTTTACTGCGGTAGAATAATCCGTAACAAAAAAATCCTCCCCATAGCAAAGCGAAATCTGTTTTCCCGGATAAAAGGCCATCACAAGTGAATGGACATCGTATTCAAAATCTCTCTGGTTGAACCAGATACCTATTTCATTACTCTTACACAAAAGGATTGTACCTCTTTTCATATTCAATTGTGGTATGATCTCCATGTCCCGGGAGAACCACGGTCTTGTCCGGCAGCATCTTTAGCAGTTTATGAAGACTTGCCGTAATCTCACCCATGCTTCCCGTCGGAAAATCTGTACGTCCCACAGAACCGCAAAACAGCATGTCACCACTGATAAGAATTTCCTCTTCTGCAAAATAATAGCAGCAGCTTCCGGATGTATGTCCCGGCGTTGCAATCATCTGTATGGAAAATCCACCAGCCTCGAAAGTCTGGTCGTCCGCCAAAAACACATCCGCCGCCAAAGAGGAATCCTGCGATAGATTCATATATGGAGTCAAAAGCAGTTTTTCCTCCTTTTGGGATGCATAAATCGGAATTTTATATTTTTTTCGGATTTCATCTGCCGCCAGAATGTGATCAAAGTGTCCATGCGTAAGCAAAATTGCTGTCGGAACTGCCTGCATGGTTTCCACCATTGCAATAATCTTTTCCGGCATATCTCCTGGGTCCACAATCAGAAGCTCTTTTGTCTCCTGATTCATCAGGAAATAGCAATTGGTATAGACCGATCCCACCACACACTGGCGGATTGTCATATTTTTCATTCTTCTCCTCCTTATCCTACGGTTCGAACCACATCAAGCACACTTTCCACCTGTCGAATTTTTTCAATGACACTGTGAAGTTCTTCTTTGCTTCCAATTTCAAAACTCATGGAAATCGTTGCTTTTTCCTGCTTGCTGGTACGGCTGTTGGTACCTCTTACATCAATCTTTCGCTCAGTAAAAATCTTCATGATATCAACAAGAAGACCCGTGCGGTTATTAGCAAATATACTCAGCTCTGCCAGATATTTTTCCTCTGCCTTTGTTCCCGGATTCTGCCACTCTGCCTCGATCAGACGTGCCCGGTCCATCTCACTCATACTCAACACATTGACACAATCGGTTCTGTGGATGGATACACCGCGTCCTCTCGTCACAAAGCCGACAATCTCGTCGCCAGGAATTGGGCTGCAGCATTTGGAAAAGCGAACAGCCACATCATGGATGCCCTTGACCACAATTCCTCCTTTTTCTTTGCGGGTTGCTGCTTTTTCTTGGTTTTCCCGTACTGCCTCCAGAACATCCTCGTCTGTCATTTTCGCTACATTGTCCTTGTTATAGCAGTCGATCAGTTTATTCAGGACCTGTCCCTCTTTCAGGCCGCCATGTCCGATGGCTGCCAGCACAGAATCCCAGTCACGGAATCCATATTTGCGCATAACAGATTCCATATATTTTGATTTTGTATATTTACTAAGCTGTACACTCTTAGAACGAGCATAAGCAGCCAGAAGCTCTTTTCCTTTCTGGATATTGTCTTCTTTCAGTTCCTGTTTGAACCAGTTGTTGATCTTATTTTTTGCCTGTGTGCTCTTGACCAGCTTGAGCCAGTCACGGCTTGGCCCCTGCGAATTCTGAGAAGTAATAATCTCAATTCGGTCACCGTTTTTGATCACATATTCGATTGGCACGAGTTTCCCGTTCACACGGGCGCCTACCATCTTATTGCCGACTGCACTGTGAATGCTGTATGCAAAATCAATCGGTGTAGAACCTGCCGGCAGTGTTTTGACATCGCCTGCGGGAGTAAAACAATAAACATTATCTGCAAACAAATCCAGATCACTCTTAAGCAGACTCATAAATTCACGGTTGTCTGACATATCACGCTGCCATTCCAGAATCTGGCGGAGCCAGCTTAATTTTTCTTCCTCGCTCTGGCTTGGCGGACGCTTTCCATCGGAAGATTCTTTATATTTCCAGTGCGCAGCAATACCAAATTCTGCTGTCTTATGCATCTCGTAAGTACGAATCTGAATCTCAAACGGCTGTCCGGTAGGTCCGATCAGTGTCGTATGCAGAGACTGATACATATTCGGCTTCGGCATCGCAATATAATCCTTAAAACGTCCCGGAATCGGTTTATACATTTCATGAATGACGCCAAGCGCTGCGTAACAGTCCTTGACTGTATCCACCAGAATACGAACTGCAAACAGATCATAAATCTGATCCAGCGTCTTATCCTGGTTAACCATCTTTTTATAAATACTGAAGAAATGTTTGACACGACCTGCAACCTGCGCCTCGATTCCAGCTATTCTAAGATGATCTTTTACCGCTTCTACAATTCTGTTGACAAACTCCTCACGTGCACTTTTTCGCAGCGCAATTTTATCAACCAAATCATAATACACATCCGGCTTCAGATATTTCAAAGACAAATCATCCAACTCCACTTTAATCTTGGAAATACCAAGACGCATGGCAATCGGCGCATAGATGTCCATCGTTTCTCTTGCCTTCTCCTGCTGTTTATGGGGCGGCATATACTGCAGTGTTCTCATATTGTGAAGACGGTCTGCGAGCTTAATCAGAATCACACGGATATCCTTTGCCATGGCAAGGAACATCTTTCGAAGATTCTCCGCCTGCACCTCTACTTTATCGGCTGAATAACTCAGCTGACCCAGCTTTGTCACACCATCTACCAAAAGAGCAACCTCTGCCCCAAACTGCTGTGTAATCTCTTCCGTGGTCATAATGGTATCTTCCACAGCATCGTGAAGAATTCCGGCCACAATCGTTTCTTTGTCCAATTCCAAATCTGCAAGAATAATCGCCACACACAGCGGATGAATGATATACGGCTCACCGGACTTGCGCATCTGTCCCTCATGGGCAGTCTTCGCCACCAAATAAGCACGTTCAATCATAGAAATATCATCCGATGGATGATATTTTCTGACACTATTGATCAGTTCTTGATACAAAATCTCAGGACTTGTAAAATCTTTCATTGCTTTTACACTGGCATCCGCTTTTTTTATGGTATCTAATTTTTCCTGCATCGTAGCTGCATTTTTCTCTCCCACCGCTCATCACCTGCACTTTATCTTCTTAGTTTTTCATTATTCCCCTATATATAGTATAATTTCACCGATAAGTATATCATTTTTTCATCTTTTAATCAATTATTAATCGTATCTGTTACATTTCTTCAAAATAAATATTTATTGGTAATTTTGTATGGTAATACGCAGCGATTCAACTCCCTGCCAGACATGAATCTGCGGATAATAGACAATACTTATTATTTCCTTTTTTTTGACAAATTTACAGAATATATCTCCATCGCCAAAATATACCGCTGACCAAACCATTCCCGTTTCATCCATCACCTTCATCTGCACCACATTTCTGTTCTTTCCCACTACACGCGGAGACAGAATCTGAACGTTTTTCTGTGCAAACAAAGGTCTTGGATTTCCCTTTCCAAAGGGTTCCAGCATCTGAAGCTCCTGCACAAGAGAAGGCTTCACATACGCAAGCGGCACCGGAACATCAATCGTCACCTTCGGAATCAATTCCTGCTGCGTCAGTGTACACACTTCATTGATTTTTCTGCGAAACGCTTCCACATGTTCTTCCGGCATGGAAAGACCTGCCGCCATCGGATGGCCGCCAAACTGCGTAAGAAGCTCTTTGCATTTTGTCAGCTCATCATACATGGAATAAGCCTCAATGGAACGGCCAGAGCCCTTCACGCCTTTTTCCCCTTTCGTCAGGACAAAAACCGGTTTATAATAGCGTTCCCGAATTCGTCCTGCAATAATTCCCGCAAGACTCTCATGACAGTTTGGCAAATAGACCACCAGTACCCTGTCGTTTTGCAGCCCGGAGGTTTCCAGAACGTTCACCGCCTGCTCGACTCCGTCTGCCGTCATAGCCTTCCTCGACTCATTCATAGCCACCAGATCCCCCGCCAACCTGGCAGCCTCCATCCTGTCAGAAGCTTTTAAAAGTGCCAGAGAGCGCTGCGCGGTATCCAGTCTTCCGCTCGCATTGATACAGGGGCCAAGAACAAACCCGATATGATAGGCATTGATTTCCTTATCCGAGAGTCCGGTTGCCTCCACTAGGGCACGAATACCGGGATTTACCGGATTTTGCAGTCGCTTCAGCCCTTCTTTTACTAGAATCCTGTTTTCTCCAAGAAGATCCATCACATCTCCAACTGTCGCAATGGCAACCAGCTCCAACATTTTTTCATGCTCTGTGTGGTCGATGCCGCATTTTTGATACAAGGCAGTCACCAGTTTATAGGCGACAGCCGCACCGCACAATTCCTGAAACGGATAACAGCAGTCCTCCTGTTTGGGATTTACAACCGCATCGGCAGGCGGCAGGATACTGACTCTGCTTCCGTCTTCTCCCTCCTCATAGGGGATATTGTGATGATCCGTTACCAGAACCTGCATTCCCAGTTCTTTTGCAAGTGAAATTTCTTTATATGCAGCAATTCCATTGTCGCAGGTAACGATTACGTCAATATGATCCTCAAACGCACGCCGCACCAGATGCTCATGCATTCCGTACCCATCCTGTACCCGATCCGGAATATAAGTATCCACAACTGCACCAATACGGCTCAATCCTGTCAGAAGAATATAGGTAGACATCACGCCGTCAATATCATAATCTCCGATGATTCGTATCTTTTTTTTCTCTTTCACTGCCAAAAGAATCCTATCTACCGATTTTTTCATATCTTTCATCAGCCACGGATCATAGAGATCTTCCAGCCCTCCGTGAAGATACTGTTCAATGGCCTCCTGTCCTGTGACATCACGGTTTCGGATGATTCTTGCAGTCACAGGATCAATGCGGAATCGTTTGCCGATCGCCTGAAAATCTGCCCGTTTGGCAGTCACTACCCAACGTTCCATTTCTCTTCTCCTTACACGTTAAATACAAAAAAGGCGCAGAGCCTTTGCATATTCAATCAGCGACCTGCACCTTTTTTCTCTTTCATTTACTTTTTCGTCTGATGTGTTTTTAGCACATACCACAAAGCACCTGTCACACAAACAGAAGAATATCCACCGCAAAGAATACCTACCATCAGAGGCAAAGCAAACTCACGGATGGAAGATACACCCAGAATAAACAGGAAGAATACCATAACCAGAGTCGTAAAGGAAGTATAAATACTTCTTGTCAGAGTCTGTGTAATACTCTCGTTTACAATCTCTGCCAGATCCTGTTTGCGCTTCATACCTCTCATATTTTCACGGATACGGTCGAAAATAACGATGGTAGCGTTGATGGAATAACCGACAATCGTCAGCATACATGCAATAAATGTATTTCCCACGGAAACTCTTGCCAGCGCATAGAAAGCAAGAACAACCAAAACGTCATGAAGCAGTGCAAGAACGGCACTTCCGGCAAAACGGATATCTTTGAAACGGAACCAGATATACAGCAGCATAAAGAATGTCGCTACGATGACTGCTGTGATGGCATCTCTCTGCATTTCTGAACTTACCGTAGAAGAAATACTCTCTGATGTAATCAGATCTTCGTCCACCTCAAAATTGTCCACCATAATCTGATTGAATTCCTGTCTTTCATCGAGTGACAGCTCTCTTGTCTTGATGACTACCTGATTCGTGTCTACAACCTTTGTAGCCTGTACATTGGAATCTCCAGTCAGATTCTCTACCAGAGGAATGACCTTCTCATCCACTTCTTCCATGGACATATTTTCATTGAACGTAACTGTTGTAGCAGTACCTCCCATGAAGTCCAGACTGTAGTTAAGTGGCTTGCCTTCCGTAGCCTGATGAACGCACATCAGTACAGGACCTGCCAGCACAAGAACGATGGAAATTACAAAGAACAGTTTTCTCTTTCCAAGGAAATTCACCGGTGTTCTGTCTTTTGCCTTGCCATAGAATTTCTCATTCTGCACACCTACGGAGTACAGCGCATACATCACATATCTGGAGACAACCAAAGCGGTAAACATAGACATTACGATACCAAGTGCCAATGTGTAGGCAAATCCCTTGACACTACCAGATCCCAGCCACATCAAAACAAGGGCTGCAATCAGTGTTGTGATATTACCGTCAAAGATAGCAGAAAATGCTTTTTTGAAACCAGACTTGATCGCATTTCTCACGGTCACACCGGCTGCAATCTCCTCCTGAATACGCGCATAAATGATTACATTTGCATCAACAGCCATACCAATACCAAGAATGATACCGGCGATACCCGGAAGTGTCAGTGTGATATCAAACGCATTGAGTGTAATCAGAATCAATGTTGTATAAACCAAAAGTGCGATTGAAGCAACCACACCAGGTACGCGATACATCAGAATCATAAACAGAATCACAACAATCAGTCCGATGACTGCCGCTTTTAAACTGGTGTTGATGGCATCGACACCAAGCTGTGCTGCAACAACACTGGAACGAAGTTCTGTCAGTTCCAGCTTCAGACCACCGATACGGATAAAGGATGCCAGCTCTTTTGCTTCCTCAATGGAGCCCATTCCGTCAATCTGGCATTGTCCTCCTGTGATTGCTTCTTTAACAGTCGGCGCACTGATCACCTCTCCGTCATACACGATGGAAATTTGTTTTCCTACATTTGCAGAAGTAACCTCTGCAAATTTCTCACTTCCCTCATCTGTAAAGGTCAGACTTACAATATATTCATTGTTCTTTGTCGTCTGATCCTGCGCAACCTGTCCTTCTGCGCTGGCCACATCAGAGCCTTGCAGTACTTCGTTTCCTTCTGCATCCTTGAATACCAGAGAACCAGGCTTGCCGAGATCTTCCAGAATCTCATTGGCGTCTGTGACACCTGGGATTTCCACGTTGATACGATTGTCTCCCTCCTGGTATACCTGAGCCTCCGTGCTGTACTGTTCCACACGTTTTTGCAGCTTATAGATGGTATCATCCATATCTTCACTGCTTGGATTCTTGTCTTTTGTCTGATATGTAATGCTGACACCACCGGACAGATCCAGACCAAGATTAATATTCTTCGCCGCACCTGTTCCCGTCGGTCCCCATCCTACTATTGCGGTGTAGGAAAGAAAACCGAGAATCACAGCAGTCAGAACAAGAACAAGAATTCCTCTCTTCTTCTTCATCATAGCTTTTTATTTCCTTTCTAATTTTCTTCCGCCAAAGCAGCCTTTATCATAATCGCACATTCCACACGTTTTCGCTGCAGTTCACATCCAATCTCATAGGTAGAATTGATCGTTCCATGCATGTTGAACGAATTTGCCGCACAGCCTCCGCTGCAGTAAAATCTGGCAAAGCATTTTTTACATTCTTCCTTTGTGTATACATTACAATGACGGAATTCCTTCTGAATCTCAGGAGTCTTGATTCCCTCCCAGACATTTCCCATCAAAAATTCCTCAGTTCCGACAAACTGATGGCAGGGATACAAATCGCCCCACGGAGTTACAGCCAGATATTCTGTTCCGGAACCACATCCGGATAATCTTTTGTACACACAAGGTCCTCCGGTAAGATCAATCATGAAATGGAAGAAATTAAATCCATTTCCTTCCTTTTCTCTTTTGATCATCTCTCTCGCCAGCGCATCATATTCTTCAAAAATCTGTGGGAGATCTTCTCTTCGAATTGCATAATCGGCCTCATCCGGTGCTACAACCGGCTCCACGGAAATCTGTTTAAATCCCTGATCTGCCAGGCTCAGCACATCTTTGGAGAAATCAAGATTGTAATGTGTAAAAGTGCCTCTTACATAATACTTGTCCTGATGACGGCTCTCTGCAAATTTCTTGAATTTCGGCAGGATCAGATCGTAACTTCCAGCTCCCTTCGGGAACGGTCTCATATGATCATGAACTTCTTTTCTTCCGTCAATGCTGAGCACGACATTGCCCATCTCCTGATTGGCAAATTCCATAATCTCGTCGTTTAACAAAACGCCATTTGTCGTAAGCGTAAAACGGAAATTCTTGTTGTGGATTTTCTCCTGCTCACGCCCGTAACGAACCAGCTCCTTGACTACCTGCCAGTTCATCAGAGGCTCGCCGCCAAAGAAATCCACCTCCAGATTTCTTCTGCTTCCGGAATTGGCAATCAGAAAATCCAGTGCCTGTTTTCCTGTCTCATAAGTCATCAGTTCCCGATGTCCATGATATTCTCCCTCTTCCGCAAAACAGTAGCGGCAAGCAAGGTTGCAATCATGCGCAATATGAAGACAAAGAGCCTTCACCACCGGTTCATGATGTTCCGAAAACTGCTCAATTGCATTTTCGTAGATGTCTGTTGTAAACAGCATGTCCTTGTCTTTCAGTTCCTGAATCTCCTCCAGGGCATTCTCTATATCCTGCGCAGGATAAGTATCATTCAGAATCTCTGAAATCTGCTCGGCCGTCTTTCCCTCATCCAGAAGACCGACCGCATCATAAACAAGTTCATCTACAACGTGAATGCATCCGCTGTTGATATCTAAAATAATGTTGTATCCATTATTTTTATAACGATGTACCAGACTCATGGTAATTTTTCCTTCCTAAATACACTATAAACGCCAAAAACAGCGGCTCGCCACCGCTGCTTTGGTATGCACATATCTTAAAAATTATTTTGTATGCTCACAGCTCTGATTTCCTACTGTGCAGGATGTCTTACAAGCTGACTGGCAGGATGTCTGACACTCACCGCATCCACCTTTTTTTACTGTATTCTGCAGGTTCTTTGTATTTAATGTTTTGATGTGTTTCATTGTAATCATTCCTCCAAAAACTTTTCTTATTTCCACTTTCATGGTTATCGCATACAGTATAACACATAATATAGATTTTTCAAAGTTTTTTTTATGCAAAACAGAAGCTTTCTGGTTGCTTTATTACTATTCACAGTAACGATTTCTGACGTCTATGCCAGCATTCCGCCAAGCATTCCGCCAACCGTACAAAACAGCAGCGAGAACATCATCTGCAAAAAATTGATGGCAATGCCACGCTCTATGATACAGGAAACAGCTGTCAAAAGCAGAAAGTAAGAAATTCCTGCTGCCGCTCCCCAGAAGAATTTCCTTTGCCGGACTCTTCTTCCCACAAGATATCCTCCAAAAAAGCAGGACAATATGTACACTGCCGTAATACACGCTCCCACTGTTTTTTCTCCAAGATCAAAGCGAAACAGCAAAAAAGCCACCACAGCCAGCAAGATCAGCGTCAGAAAATAAGCCCCTGTCAATGCCTTTAAAAGACTTTTTCCCTTCATAAAAACACCCCTCCCATATCAATATATGGAAGGGGGCATAAAATTATTCTTCTTTATCGTCAGCAGAAAATACTTTCTTTCTTCCCCTCATTGTCGCAGCAGTCAGAATAGCAATCATCGCTGATAATGCTCCTGATAATGCATATGGAAAGATATTCGTTGTATCTCCAGTTACAACACCAAATCTTCGTGTCTGTGCTGAAGATACGATATTGTTCGTACTGCTATTAGACGAAACACTGCTGTTTGCTGTGTATGTAGAAGGTGTCTTCGTTGGCACATCAGACGTAGCCTTCGATGTCGTCTGTGTATTAGAAGAAGATGTAGATGTCGTTGTTGTCTGTGATGTCTGTGATTGACTAACCGTGTTCTTATTTGAATTGCTGTTGGATGGTTCTTTCTCGGAATTTGTATAACTATTATCTGCAATTTCCTGTCCTACCAAAGGATTACTTCCCGCAATTTTCTTAACAGAAGATTTTACCGTTGTTCCAACAGACTCTTCCTCCTGTGTATTCTTATCCTCAAGGATTTCCTGATCCTGATATTCTTTGATTGAAACTTCTTCCTCACTGCGCGGTTCGTCCACGATTTCCTCACCATCTGCTGGTGTTTCGCTCTCCTCCGATGCCGGTGTCTCGGCTTCTTCCGGTGTTTTGCTCTCCTCCGATGCCGGTGCCTCGGCTTCTTCCGGCGTTTCGCTCTCCTCCGATGCCGGTGTCTCGGCTTCTTCCGGTGTTTCGCTCTCCTCCGATGCCGGTGTCTCGGCTTCTTCTGATGTTTCGCTCTCTTCTGATGCCGGTGTCTCGGCTTCTTCCGGTGTTTCACTCTCCTCCGATGCCGGTGTCTCGGCTTCTTCCGGTGTTTCGTTCTCTTCTGATGCCGGTGTCTCGGCTTCTTCCGGTGTTTCACTCTCTTCTGATGCCGGTGTCTCGGCTTCTTCTGATGTTTCGCTCTCTTCCGGAGCCGGTGTCTCGGCTTCTTCTGATGTTTCGCTCTCTTCCGGAGCCGGTGTCTCAGTTGCTTCTGGTGTTTTGCTCTCTTCCGGAGCCTGCGTCTCAGTTGCTTCTGGTGTTGCCGGTGCTTCTGTCGGTGCCGGTGTCGCCGGTGCCTCTGTCGGTGCCGGTGTTGCCGGTTCTTCTGTCGGTGCCGGTGTCGCCGGTTCTTCTGTCGGTGCCGGTGTCGCCGGTGCCGGTGTTGCCGGTGCCTCGGTCGGTACTGGTATCGCTGTCGGCGCCGGTGCAGCGGCAGGTACCGGTGTCGGCGTCGGCGTTGGTGTCACAGACGGTGTCGGTGTCACAGATGGTGTTGGCGTTACAGCCACCTTTGCTTCTGTCTCTACCGGATAATACTGCATATTGGAAGCCAGCAAAGTCATCGTCAAAGCTGCTCCGCATACTTTAACCACATTCTTTGATGTTGTATATTTTTTTCTCATGATTCACCTCATCATAAATCTATATTCCATAAACAAAAACAGACTGCATTTTTCCGTTCCGACATGGCAGCAATCTGTCTCCGTAAATTCACTTCATTATTTTGCGTATCCATTGTATCACATCCTTAAAATAATGAACAGCCCCTAATTCAAAAAAATCATAAGAACTACAAATCTTTCAAAAGCATTGCTTTTTTTTGTAAAATCATGTATATTGCGTTCTATAGAAACTTTTTACAGAATTAACCAGATGAATAAAGGAGTGATTTTTATTGGATTCAAGTGATGCGATACAGATAGCGGCGCTTTTATTTTTACTTCTGCTGTCTGCATTTTTCTCTTCTGCAGAAACATCCCTGACAACTGTAAACAAGATTCGTATTCAATCCCTGGCAGAACAGGGAAATCGAAATGCAAAGATACTGGAAAAGGTCATTTCCGATTCCTCAAAAATGCTCAGCACGATTTTGATTGGAAATAACATTGTAAATATTTCCGCCTCTTCTCTGGCTACAACCATTACCCTGAGGCTGTTCGGAAATGCATTTGTCAGTGTCAGCACGGGAATTTTGACACTTTTAGTTCTGATTTTCGGAGAGATTACCCCGAAGACAATGGCTACCATACATTCTGAAAAAATAGCTTTGTCTTATGCACGCATAATCTACGCACTGATGGTGCTTTTTACACCGCTTGTATTTATTGTGCAGCATTTATCCTTTTTAATGCTTCGCCTGCTTAGAGTCGATCCAAACGCCAAAGGTGCTTCCATGACAGAACATGAACTTCGCACGATTGTCAATGTCAGCCAGGAGGATGGCGTGATCGAAAGCGAAGAAAAACAAATGATCTACAATGTATTCGATTTCAGGGATTCCGTTGCCAAAGATATCATGATTCCACGTATTGATATGACATTTGTTGATATCAACTGTACTTATGAGGAACTGATGGATATCTACCGTGATGTCAAATACACCCGTTTTCCTGTCTTCGAGGACAACACCGACAATGTGATTGGTACGATCAATGTAAAAGATTTGCTTCTTCTGACACAGAAGGATATTGAACATTTTTCCATCCGTTCCATTCTCAGAGAGCCTTATTTCACTTATGAACATAAAAGTACGGCTGATCTTCTGCTGGAAATGAGAGAATCTTCTTACAACCTGGCAATCGTTCTGGATGAATACGGGGCAACCGCAGGTCTGGTAACCACAGAAGATCTTCTGGAGGAAATCGTAGGAGAAATCCGGGATGAATACGATGAAGGAGAAGACGAAGAAATCCGCGTCATTATTCCGGAGAAGGAATATATTGTTGATGGTTCCAGCAAACTGGATGACATCAGCGAAGCATTGCAGATTGAACTGGAATCGGAAGATTATGATTCCATTGGAGGATATATTATCGAACACCTTGACAGCCTGCCCGCTCAGGGACAGGGAATCACCCTGGAAAGCGGGATTCGTCTGGTAGCCGATGTTGTCAGAAAGAAGCGCATCGAACAGGTGCATATCTATCTTCCATAAAATGATTACAGTGTCAAAAGGTATTCTCCACGTCATGCTTGCATGTAAGTGGAGGTATACCTTATTGACACTGTAATCATAAAATAAAAATAGCGAATTAAAAAAGGAATATCTGTACATAGTTTGTATCAGAACATTCCTTTTTTGAGTTTAGCTTCTTACTGTGGATATACCAGTCTGTCTTCTGTAATGTGATACAGCACATCAAGGTATTTTTGGGCAAGATATTTTGCCATTCCAAGATTCATATCGAGATAATTACCGCAGTCTTTCGCAGATGCACCAGGAATCTCTCCCTCAAAATCACGAATAAATTCAAACATGCGAATCATAAGAGGAACGATATCTTTCGACTGATAGTCCCCTGCCATCAACAGATAATTACCAGTACGGCATCCCATCGGTCCCCAGTAAATAATCTTGTCCTTATATTCCTCGTCATTGCGAAGATATGTGGCTGCCAGATGCTCAATCGCATGCAGCTCTGCCGTATTCATCACCGGTTCCTCATTCGGAGAAGTCATGCGAAGATCAAACGTTGTAATCACCTGTTCCCCCAGATAATCTTTTCGGGAAACGTATACACCCGGCTGCAATTTGATATGATCAATGGTAAAACTTGCTATTTTTTCCATTACAATAACCTCCTTCTGTCTATCTATCATGTACCGATATCGACCTGCCGGAACACTAATATTCAGCAAAACAACCTATCCGTACACCAATTCTTATTTTATAGCAATCCTGCAAAAAAATCCACACGAATCTACTTCATCATCAGATTAAACTGCCGGATGATCCGATCCGCCTCGCCCATGACCTCCGTAATTCCTTTTTCCGTCTCATACCAGTTTTCCCTGGTGATATTTTCAGTATCCGACGGGCACACCAGAAATTCTGTCTGCGGATACAGACGCTGAAAATACATCAGACAGCGTCTGGCATGATGACTTTTACAGCAGAGGATGGCTTTTTTGATTTCCAAACCAGCGCGATCTGTCACCTTTCTGGAATAAATGGCATTTTCGTAGGTAAACGTCGCCTGATCTTCCCGCAAAATGCAGTCCTGCGGCACTCCATTCTGCTGTAGTACATGGCTTAAAAATTCCCACTCCGTCTCATATTCACCGCCGTATTGTGCTTCTTTTTCCATCACTCCGGCAAAATGTCCCAAGGTCACACTATACCTTCCACTTGGAAGTATCCGCGGTGCCATCTTCTCTCTCCATAATTTTGCCGCACGTTCTGCCATCTGTGGATATCCGTTTCCCGGCACAAAAATAATATCTGCCGGCTCCGGTTCTTGATTCACAAAAATAAATTCTGTGATACGAGTCTGAAACAGTTTCAAATCCCTGTCCATATGTATCCTCCAGTTAATGAATTATAAAACGAGTATCCGCACCGTCCCTGTTCCTTCACTCGATACAATGCACGATCCGCATTTTGATAAAGTAACTGATTATTGATGATTTGTATCTTATTCTCCAAAACTATATTTCTTACCAGGAGCCGCCTCCGCCTCCGCCGAATCCACCTCCGGAAAATCCTCCGCCGGAACTGCCGCCTCCAAAACTTCCGGAAGAAGTCTCCGGTTTCGGAACCGTAAGTGTTTCCGTCACTTTTTCCAGATTCTTTGAAAAGACGCGATGGAACATATAATAATCAAAATAATCGTATCTTGTCGTTGTGTGGTACCATTCCGGTGCCTCCAGAGCAAGATCCTTCATTTTTTCTGCAAACACATCAGAAAGCCCGAACACGTATGCATAGGGAATGATATGATAAAACAACTGAGGACTTTCCTGTGCCATGACTTTCATGCGCTCTAACTCCGCTGTTTCTATGAAATCACGAAGGCCTGCCAGATATCCCATCCATTCCACACACTGATGTGTACGTTTCCTCATAAATACCACAAGAGGAATCATGATACCTGTGGCAACTGTCATCACAACGGCAGAGGGAATAAAATTAAAAACACCTCCCTGCTGTACTTGAACTATGTACATACCTAAAAATCCAAGCACGCAGGCAAAACTGAGCATAGCTCCTACCACTATATATTTTTGTCTCTCAGCAGATGATTTTCCATACCAGCGATCCACTCCCCAGCATAAAACAAACACACCCACATACAAAAGAATCGCCAGCAAACCCTCTGCACAAAACTGAAAGCCATCCGTATAGCAATACATCGATTTCTCCAAGAAAAAATAGATCATCGGAAATCCACAAACAAGATAAGACACTACTCTCGCCACTGCTGATTTTCTAGTGTACAGACGATTCTCTCCGGAATAGCAAAGTTTTACCCCTTCTTTTACCGCGCTCATTGTGTCAGAGAACTTATACTTTAGAGTATTCAGATAAATTTCATCTTTCTTTTTAAAGAATGTTTGAAACATCGTTTTCTGATACATCGGCGCATCTTCCGGTAAATCCTTGCATTTTTTCAGCTGCATCTTTCCATTGTCTTCGTAGATCGACAGATAGCCCTGATCCGCCCAGTAAATAATCAACGAAATCACATCTCTGTCTTCCACTGCACCATCAATGACATATCCAACTGCTGCACTGTCCATGCCTTTTGGCGGCTGATATTGAATCGAAGGTATGATCTTTTCATCCCTGCCAAACAAAAAAAAGAGTAGTATCGTCACAAACAAGAAAAATACAGAACAAAGGATCGAACTTCCCATCGGTGAATCCAGCACATAGATAAACTCAAAATAATCCTCTCCCACGTTTGAAAAGATGGTAAGTCCACTCCCCAATGGCAAAGTTTCTGTCAGCGTTCCCGTCAACACATTCCCCTGCAATTCCCAGGAAAGAATGTCATTTGCATCTTTTACAGATCCATACGGTCCATAATAGAACTGAATGGAATCCTGCTCCACTTTCTTCGGAAAAGTAATCTCAAAACGGCTTCCCTTTGGAATTTCATTTTGCCATTGTGTCGGATAAATATTCAGATAAATATTTGAGTAATTCTCCTGCTGAAATACAGGGGTATACTCATACGCAATCTGGTATGATGTCGGACCATACACATAGGTATCTGCGCTTCCCAGCTGCATCACCTGACTGCCATTTTCCTCATAGGCATTGCACTCTGCAGAAGTCTGTATGTCTGTCACTTCCGCATAATAAGGAATTTTTTCAATCTCTCCATCCTGATTTTTATACTGACTGCACCCCCTAATGGGAACATAGCGATAAATGCCATGGCGCTCATTCAAAAAATCCACATCAATCTGTTCCTGTATAAAGAAACTATTATCTTCCCTTACTTCAATTTGTACGTCATAAGCAGTCGTTTGCATATTAGAATCATAAGTTACTTCTTCCTGCGATTGTGGACCGCTTTCTGATCCCAAAAATCCAAGACAGATACAGAAAACTATAATTATAGCAAAGGCGGTCCAAAACAGACCGCCCGCCTTTCTTTTTTTCTTTTTCATCCAATACTCCCCTCTACTCAGAATGAAACCTTTACATTATCTCGTTCCACCTGTGCCTCTACTTCATACAGGGGCTTTCTCTGAAAACCAAAGATCCCTGCCAGAAGATTACCAGGAAACATTTCGATTTTTGTGTTGAATTTGTTGACAACACCGTTGTAATAGCGTCTTGAACCTGCAATTTCTTCCTCAATGCGGGAAAGTTGCTCCTGAAGCCGCAGGAAATTCGCATCTGCTTTTAAATCCGGGTAATTCTCTGTCAGAGCAAACATGCTTTTCAATGTGTTATTCAAAACATTGTCATTCTGAATTGCCTCTGCAGGACTTTTAGAGTTCATCGCCTGATTTCTTGCCTGAATGACTGCCTGTAATGTTTCTCTTTCATGAGAAGCATAGCCCTTTACAGTTTCCACATAGTTGGGAATCAGATCATAACGCTTTTTGAGAGAGACGTCCATAGCAGAAAATGCTTCCTCCGTCTTATTTCTCATTTTAATGAAACCATTATAAGAGCTGATCAGCCATATCACCAACACAACAACAATGGCTAAAATTACAATGACAGCGATTTTCATATGTACGCCCTCCTTATTTTGTTATCTCTATGATTATACGTTAATCTCAGCTTTCACACCAAGCAAGTCTTTATTCTCTTCTAACATTGGACGAATGACTTTATTCAGGAAGTTATCTACCTGAAGCGGTGCTCTTCCTACATATTTGGACGGATCCATAGTCTTTTGCAGTTCTTCCAGTGTCAGATTGAATGCAGGATCCGCAGCAATCAGTTCCAGAAGATTGTTGTCTTTTCCTTCTACTTTCACATTCTTTCCAGCCTCCATGGAAAGCTCACGAATACGCTCATGCAGCTCCTGTCTGTCACCGCCGGCTTTTACTGCGTCCATCATGATATTTTCTGTTGCCATAAACGGAAGCTCGGACATCAGGCGTTTCTCAATTACTTTTGGATATACGACAAGACCATCCACAACATTCAGGCAGAGGTCAAGAATACCATCGATTGCCAGGAATCCTTCCGGAACAGAAAGACGCTTGTTGGCAGAATCGTCGAGTGTTCTCTCAAACCACTGTGTTGCAGAAGTAATTGCCGGATTCATCGCATCGATCATCACGTAACGGGACAGAGATGCAATACGCTCACTTCTCATTGGATTTCTCTTGTAAGCCATCGCAGAGGAACCGATCTGGCTCTTCTCAAACGGCTCTTCTACTTCTTTCAGATGCTGCAAAAGACGGATATCATTTGAGAATTTATGAGCACTTGCTGCAATACCAGCGAGTACGTTCAGCACCCTTGTGTCAACCTTACGAGAATACGTCTGTCCAGATACCGGATAACATTCTTTAAAGCCCATTTTCTCTGCGATCATCGGATCAATCTGATCAATCTTCTCGTTATCTCCATCAAACAGCTCCAGGAAACTT
Source organism: Lachnospiraceae bacterium (assembly GCA_022787145.1). Classification (GTDB taxonomy): domain Bacteria; phylum Bacillota; class Clostridia; order Lachnospirales; family Lachnospiraceae; genus JALFVM01. The sequence continues at coordinate 89,297 of JALFVM010000050.1, forward strand.
GCCTGTGTTCCTGTTGTTCCTTTTGAACCAAGAAGTTTCATGGTACTGATCACATAATCAAGGTCCTCCAAATCCAGCATAAACTCCTGCATCCAAAGAGTTGCTCTCTTACCTACGGTTGTCGGCTGAGCAGGCTGAAAATGAGTGAAAGCAAGTGTCGGCTGATTTTTGTATTTGTCTGCAAAATCTGCCAGTTCTGCAATCACATTCACCAGTTTTTTCTTCACCAGCTTCAAAGCCTCTGTCATAATGATGATATCGGTATTGTCTCCTACATAGCAGGAAGTTGCGCCAAGGTGGATGATTCCTTTCGCCTTCGGACACTGCACACCATACGCGTATACATGGGACATCACATCATGACGTACTTCTTTCTCACGCGCTTTTGCCACATCGTAATTAATATCATCTGCATGCGCTTTCAGCTCATCAATCTGCTCCTGTGTAATATTCAGACCCAGTTCCTTCTCTGTCTCAGCCAGAGCGATCCACAGTCTTCTCCATGTTCTGAATTTTTTGTCTGGAGAGAAAATATACTGCATCTCCTTGCTGGCATATCTCTCAGATAAAGGGCTTTGATATCTGTCTGTACTCATGAATTTTTCTCCTTTTCTATTTGACCCCTGAGGGGAATTATAGTTACTGTTCACAGTAACGAATTATACAATTTTATGATTTAGGTGTCAAAACCTTGATTACGGATTGTTTCGTGCTACGCACTTCCACAATCCTGCCCCCGCATTCGCAATCTATGGGGCCCCTGCCCCACTTCTTGCTCATGTGTGGGCGTGTCAATAAGGTATATCTCCACTTACATGCAAGCATGACGTGAAGAATACCTTTTGACACTGTAATCATTTTATTATTTTTCATATTCACCGCGGATATCTTCCTTCGGCGGTTCCATCGGATACGTTCCTGTAAAACATCCTTTACAGATATGCAGTCCCGGTGCAAGCTGCTCCAGTCTGTCAAGTTCCAGATAGCCAAGAGAATCTGCGCCGATAATCTGACGGATTTCCTCCACGGTGCGGTTATAGGCAATCAACTGTTCTCTTGCAGGCACATCCGTACCAAAATAGCATGGCCATAAAAACGGCGGAGAGCTGACTCTCATGTGAACCTCTTTGGCTCCCGCCTCTCTGAGCATACGCACAATACGGTCACTTGTTGTTCCGCGGACAATGGAATCATCAATCATAATCACACGTTTCCCTGCTACCGCTTCTTTTAATACGTTCAATTTTACCTGTACACTCGACTCACGGCTGCTCTGTCCCGGCTTGATGAAAGTTCTTCCTACATAACTATTTTTTACAAAGGCTGTTCCATAAGGAATGCCTGACTCCAGAGAGTATCCAAGTGCCGCTGCATTACCGGATTCCGGAACGCCAACAACCAGATCTGCTTCCGCCGGTGAATCCATCGCAAGAAATCTTCCCGCCTGAATTCTTGAAGCATACACACTCTGTCCGTCAATATGGCTGTCCGGTCTCGCAAAATAAATATACTCAAAGATGCATCTTCCCTGCTCTTCTTTTGGAATACACATTCTTCTGTCGGACTGAATTCCTCCGTCCTTCGTAATATATACAATCTCTCCCGGCTCTACATCACGCACATACTCTGCTCCAATCGTATCCAGCGCACAAGTCTCGGAAGCCAATATGTACGCATTATCTCTCTTGCCAATACAAAGTGGTTTGAAACCATATGGATCTCTCGCTCCAATCAGTTTACGCGGAGACATGACAATCAAAGAATACGCTCCTTTGATCTTTTGCATGGCATTTGCCACTGCTTCCTCTACCGTGTTCGTATTGACACGCTCTCTGGCAATATGATACGCAATAACCTCTGAATCAATTGTCGTCTGAAAAATCGCTCCGCTGTATTCCAGCTCATGGCGAAGTTCCATGGCATTGATCAGATTACCATTGTGTGCCAGCCCCAACGTACCTTTGATGTAATTTAGTACCAGCGGCTGTGCATTTTCTCTTGTACTTGCTCCTGCTGTTGAATAACGGACGTGACCGACACCGATATCTCCTTTTAATTTAGTCAGGTCATCTGGTGTAAACACCTCATTGACAAGCCCCATTCCTTTGTGGGAACTCACCTTACCCTTCGGTCCGTCTGTCTCGCTGACTGCGATACCGCAGCTTTCCTGTCCGCGATGCTGAAGAGCAAACAATCCATAATAAATCGTCGATGCGACGTCTCCTCCGTCCAGGTCATACATACCAAAGACACCACATTCTTCTTTCAAATGCTCTGTGATACCCCCTGTTTTTTGCATTTTTTCAATCACCTGTCCTTTTCAGTAAAATTTTCATACACATATACCTAAATACTCAAGTTTCATTTTTTCACGTTTTATAATACGCTAAAACAACCTATAAATCAAGAACTTTCCATGTTTTATATTGTATGGCAGTTGTATCGCGTTACTGTGAACGGAGTGAACAGTAACTGTATCGCATTTCATCATCAGTCCTTGAGAATTTGACAAAAGACACAGCCGATGCGTCGCATCCTGCTGTGTCTTTCTCTCTTTTTATCCCTGATGAAATTTTCCAAGAAACTCTTTCATTCTCGCATTATCCGATGAGAATACCTCATCCGGTGTCCCTTCCACAACTACAACGCCCTGATCCATAAAAATCACGCGATCGGAAATGTCTTTCGCAAACTGCATCTCATGTGTCACAATCACCATTGTGATGTCAAGGTCGGCCAGAGAACGAATGACCTTCAAAACCTCTCCGGTAAGCTCCGGATCCAGTGCAGAAGTCGGCTCATCAAAAAACAAAATCTTCGGATTGAGGGCAAGCGCTCTGGCAATGGCAACTCGCTGGCACTGTCCGCCAGAAAGCTGACATGGATAAGCATCTTCCTTATCCTCAAGTCCCATTTTCTTCAGAAGCTCTCTCGCCTCTTTGTATACCTCATCTTTGTTTCGCTTCTGTACATGAATCGGCGCATCTGTGATGTTCTTCATGACAGAATGATGCGGAAAAAGATTAAAATTCTGAAATACAAGGCCGAAATATCCCTGTATTTTTTTCATCTGTTCCCCTTTTGCGTAGCTGATCTGTCCACCTTTGGCCGATGCAGCCTGCTCGCCAAGATAAAAAATCTCTCCGCCATTGATTTTTTCAAGCATTGTTGCACAGCGAAGCAACGTCGATTTTCCGGAACCGGATGGTCCGATGATGGAGAGAATCTCTCCTTCTTTGACTGAAATGTTGATGTCTTTTAAAACATGCAATTCACCAAAGCTTTTTTGAATATGGTTCATTTCCAACAGATTCATTCATACTTCCCCCTGTCTCTAATGATAATAATCCAGTTTTTTCTCAAATAATTCCATCACCCAGGCAACCAGGAAATTAAATACATAGTAAAAGGCACCTGCAATAAAGAATGGAATAACAGTGGTTTTCGCTGCCGCAATCTGTTTTGCCACAGCAAACATCTCGATATAAGACACGGAATACACAAGAGAAGTATCTTTTACAAGTGTAATGACTTCATTCGTCACTGCCGGCAGTACGATTTTTACTACCTGAGGTAAAATAATCTTGAAAAAAGTCTGTTGTTTGTTATAACCAAGAAGCTGCGCAGCCTCATACTGTCCCACAGGAATCGATTCAATACCGGAACGGTATATTTCCGCAAAATAAGCCGCATAATTCAGGGAACAACCCAGAATAATGGCTGTAAACTTATATCCGCCGATATTCATCCCCCACAAATAATAAGGTCCAAAATACCAGAGCAGCAGCTGTAACATCAGCGGCGTTCCGCGCATAATGGAAATATAAATTTTTACCAGCCAGCTGACCGGTTTGAATTTACAGACTCTTCCAAAATACACCACCATACCAAGAGGCAGCGAAAACAGCAACGTCAATGCAAAAATCAAAACCGTCTGCCCAAACCCCGAAGCGAGCTGCTGCAACATTACTTCAAAACTCATTTTTCCTCCTCCAACACAAGGAAAGACCCCTTTTGCCTCGGGGCCTTTCCTCACTTCTTTATCTCGTTATTTTTTTATTCGGCTTCTAAGATTACCATATCAGCGATTTCATATTTCTCAGCAAGCTCTGCTACCGTTCCGTCATTTGCAAGCTTCTGCAAATCTGCATTGATTGTATCGCACAGCTCCTGCTCTCCTTTTTTGAAACCAATCGCATACTGTTCTGTATTCAGAGTCTCCTCAAGAATCTGGAATCCTTCACCTCTGGAGTTCAGCTGATATTTTGCTACGCCGATATCAATTGCGAGTGCATCCAAAGCACCAGCCTTCAGCTCAGTGAATGCAGTATTGTAATCTGCAAATTCATTCAGAGAACCAAACGTATCTGCAAGGGCTTTCTGTCCATCTTCGCTCTGAAGAACATCCAGAGCTGCTGATGCAGCCTGTACACCAACCGTCTTACCAGCCAGATCTTCAAGTGCTTCAATACCAGAACCATCAGCAACAACGATTACCTGGCTATTGTCCACATATGGAACAGAGAATGTATAATCGTCCTCACGTCCATTCATCGTAAAACCATTCCAGATACAATCGATGGAACCGGAATTTAACTCCATATCCTTAGACGCCCAATCAATTGGTTTTTTCACAAGCTCCCAGCCTTCCAGATCACAGACAGCCTGTGCAAGCTCCAAATCAAATCCTGTATATTCGCCATTGTCATCCATATATCCATAAGGAGGGTACTCCGCATCAAATCCAACGGTAAAGGTCTTGCCATCTGATGCTGTGTCTTCTGCTTCTGCGTCCTCTTCTGTGGCCTCTTCTTCTGCCGCAGCTGCATCTTCTGATGCCTGCTGAGTCTCAGATTTTTTGTCCCCGCCACAACCTGTCAATGCAGCTGATGCCATTACGGATACCAGTAATAAACTTAACACTTTCTTCTTCATACAACAATCCTCATTTCCTTATTTTAGTGCTTCATCACAAACTTTCTCTGCTTTGATAAAGTATGAAATTATAGTAACATAGGAAGCAAAGGGTGTCAAGGAGAAGTATAGAAGCACGCCTTAAGAGCCGGTGCTTCTATGATAATCTTTCACCATACGGGCAATGATCCCGTCAATTTCACTTTCCTCGACAGATGGCTGTTTCTCTTTTAAAACAGCATCGATCTTTTTTTGTACTTCCTCTCTGGTCTGTACATCCACCTCAAGTTCTTCCAGCTTTTGCTGATACTGCTGCGGCGTTTTCCCATTATAAAAGGAAAACAGATAACTTTGCAGTGCTTCTTTCGTCTGAAGAATCTGATACGCTTTTTCAAAGCATTCGACTGCTTCCTCTTTCTGGAAAAGATAACTGTAGGCACATCCGGCATTGTGATAAATATTTCCAATGAAAGAACGCGGAACCATATCTGTATTTTCATACTTTTGCAAAAGTTTCTGATAAACATTCAATGCATTAACATACATTCCATTTTCAACCAGACAGTCTCCCTTCATTTTCAAACGCACATACGGAAGCTCTTTTTCCAGCTGCGTCACCTGATTATCATATTCTTTCATATCTTCATAGGAAAGATAATTAATCTCTTTAAATACCGGATAGACAAATTCACGAATTCCTTCCATTTTTTTGTCCTCCGCATTTTGCAGCTTTTGAGATAACTTTTTCAGGCCGAGCTGTTCTTTCAGCCACTGATACAGTGTCGGATTCAAAATGCTTTTGTCAATCAAATACAGATTATGGTGAAAGAAATAACACAATTCCTCAATCGAATAAATACTTGTACTGATGCTTTCTATATAGTAAGGCACACTGGTTCGTGGTATCTGACATAAAATATATCCGCTCATGCTATTCCTCCCATTTAATCGTTTCTGTCCAGACTTTTTTCTGTGCCGGGAACATATCACCAAAGCCAAGATCACGAACCGTAATCCGGCATTCCTTCGGCGACTGATAGCGAAGCTCAAGAAGAAGTCTTGTCGTTCTGTTCGGTCTTTGCGGCAATCCTGGCAAGGACATACACACTTTTTTCTTTTCCCCGGTTTCCATACTGCTGATGGACAAAACAAGGTCCTCCCGTCTATCCAGAATCAGCTCACAGGAAGCGCTGGACTCATACCAGTTGCTTCCCGCAGAAATCAGAGGGTGATAAGCGCGAGATCCCATCACCAGCATTTCCATTCCGATATTCATTTTCACAAGTGCATCTCCCGCATATAAATAGCCTTTCAACTTACGGTCTTCCAGTTTCTCTTTCGCCGTATAGCACGCACCTTTTGCAAAAAGATTGGTGCCAAAAAATACCTTTCTCTTCTGTTTACACAAAAGCGGCACCGATTTCACTGCCCATTCCTGGCTAAATCCCTGTCCCGTAATAAAAATACTGGAGTAAACATCACTGCCCATGACACGGGTAATAAACTGATAAAATTCCATATCTCTCAAATCCAGATCCTCGGAAAGTGATGTCTCATTCGGTTTGCTCAGCGTAACCAGAACAGGTTTTGCTCCCATGCCTACGGAAAGCTTTCGAAACTGCACACTCTTCGGTGTAAACTCAAACCATGCCACATTTCGATTCCAGTAATCCATTTTCTGACTTAGTGTATAGTAGAAAAAGCTCTCGGAATAATCCTGCAAAAGATAATGTCCTTCCTGAAAGCCAAGATGCTCACAGGCCTTTTGAAGATTTCTTACCATATTTTGTGTCAGATGTTCGACTGTAATGACCAGACATTTGGTATATCGAATCGGATCAACGCTTCCGAGAGTCTTTAAAACCTGTCCGATAAAAACTGACATCAATTCATATGGCTGCAGCTCTTCCTGTCCAACCATAACAGGATTCTTCTCCTCGCAGATTTCATAAAGACGATCCACTAAAATCGCTCCATGCTCTCTGGCAAAATACTCTGCCTCCCGTCCAAAGCACCAATCTCCTCTGTCAACTCTTTTGCAGATACAGGTAGGGAACTCATACTGACTGGTTCCCACCTTCATGGATACTGACAAAGGTTCTTCTGCCTTTCTGTCATAATAACTGATCTGTGATTCTTTTCTGCCAAAATCAATTCCAATAAGAATGTCTCTGATTTCATTCATACTTTTGTCCCTTTTCTATGGAAAATAAACGTTCCACATATTTTTCCTGAAGCTGATATTCCTGTATTTTTTTTCTTGCAACTTTATTTTTTTTCTGTAAGCGCGCCGAAATAATCTGGTTAATCATATGGTATCGTGTCTGGTTTTGTCCTTGCGATACTTCCGCTGTGACTGTCTCCTCCTGTGTCACACTGCTCGCTCCATTTTCCTCGACCGAGAAATAATAATGCAGCTTCTCTCCATAAAAGAGCGTAAATGTTTTATTAAAATAGCCCTGATAAAGATTGTGAAGCGGCTCACTTTGATATTCCAGTTCCGTTCCAAGCCCTGTGTCCAACGCGTAATTCAAAATCACTCTTGCATCCGGGGCGCCATGATACTCTACAATTGCCTTGTCATCCAGCTGATATACGGTAAGCATGTCCGCAGGGAATTGTTTAAAAAACGCAAATCGAAGACCATGCTTTGCACACTCTTCCAGAATCTGCCGGATCTGGCTTTCCTGTAAAGGACTCCATTCCTTTCTTTCTGCATAAGCCTTCAGAAGCGCCACTTTGCAGATCATGCCAAGCCTCCAGCCTCTTGCGTAAGCCTCTTCCAGACAACGCTGCACATAATCGTTCATGGGTTTCTCATGCACGAAATATTCATACGAAAGGAACGTAAGATAAGAGAGCATGACAATCTCCTGTCCTCTCTGTTTTACATAACTTTCCAGTACCTTGCTGCCTTCACTGGAAACATCCTCCACAAAAATTAACTGTGCCAGAATCTTTTCCTCAAGCCGGTACGTATCAAGCTGAAATCCTTTCGCACTCTCCCACAGCTTTATCATAAAGTCCACAGGTCCTACATAATAGAGCATGAGATAATGAAGAATTGTTTCGTCATAAATACCATTCTCAAAGACCTCCGCCGCAAGTGACAACAGTTCATCATCTTCCTCAAACTCTTCTCTTAAAATCGTACGGCTGCACAGTTTGACCAGTGCCTGAACTTCCACACCTTCACTTCCGAACTCACCTAAAACCTCATATGCTTCCTTCAGCATTCCGCGCTCAATCAAAAGTTCCATCAGCTGCTTCTTGTCCACACTTGCAAATTCCATGTAGTTCAAACTTCGAAGATACTCATCAATCTCTTCTCCACGTGCATGATCCACATAATATACAAGAAGTCTTCTGCGAATTTCTTTTCGGAATTTTTCTGTAAAAACATCGCACTCAATCAGTTTCTGATGTGCCTCTAAGTTGTGAAGCGATACTTTCTTTCCGCTGTTTCTGTCACAGCACTGATACAGGAGAAATCCCGCATTCTGTAATCCGGCGCTCTGGCATCGCTCAATGACTTCTTCATCAAACAGTTTTCTCAGATTATAGTCAACGGTTGCCACATATCTTTGTTTCAGAGCGTCCTCAAATATAATCACTGCATCCTCGGTATAAATCTTTGGATATGCCACTCCCTTAATGCATGGATAAACTTCTTCCTCTTTCATCTGTGCATGGCAGACAATCACATTTCGAACCTTTGGATCATCACAGTAGAGACGTTTTGTAAATACCACCTCACTTAATGCTTCAAAGACTTCCCTCTCGTTTGCAGACGCGGCAAGTTCCTGATACAGTACTGCATAATCCTCATTCATCGCCCCATCTTTTAATTTGCGGACAGCAAAATCATAAATAATGGATTGATAGCTCTCATAAGTCTCCAGATCCTTCTCCTTGTGACGAACGACATTTGCATAAACAAATGCTTTTTTGCTGTCATTGAGAGAATTGTTGTATACAAAGTACCGGCGCACGGTCTTCGGCAGCATTTTCTGATAGCGCTCGTCGATAGCTTCCACATAGCACTCATACAGCCTTGTCAGATGAATATTCTGTTCTACTGCACGCTCAAACCACGGAAAGTATTTTTCCTGTCCGGGATCATCCTTCATAATTGTTTTGCAGACAGCTTCTAGTGTATCTTTAGAAGGATACTGCATATATGCCATCGACAGTGTCTCATACAGACTCCGTGAAAATGTTTTTTCATAACCGGAAAGATATGCAATCCTCATGCATATTTCCTCCGTCAAAAGCTCGTGTTTGCCTGCAAACAGCATCACCTGTGTCCAGAAGGAATTCATACGATCCATCAGATTGATATCTTTTTCCAGCACCAGATTGTATGCCTGCAAATATAAAAGCGGACTTCTGCATCCAAGCTTATACTGATGCACAAGGGCATCTGCACACCGTTCCGGAGACATTTTATACTCCTCATCCAGTTCCATCAGCAGATAAAGCAGCAAATAGCTTCGCTGTTTCCGGCGATAAATCTGGGTGAGATGATCCACGACTCTCCAGCGCTCCGGCAAAAGCCCTGCCTCATACCCTACATATAGACATGCTCCCGCCAGCTCCATGTCTTTCCTCATAAACAGTTTGTCAACATCGTATTTTATCAGAATTTCCGAAGCCTTTTCCTTCTGGTCATCCATACAATACACATGAGCCTGATAAATCTGATAAAGCGGATAATCACATCCGGATTCCTCCAGCTCCTGCAAGATCTGCTCTGTCTGCTCCACCCATGTCTTAACCTCTACCTGATGAAGCTGAAAGCTCATGTAATCCTGAAACAATTCTGCCCGTTTTTTCTTCTCAAAAGTACTCATTCGCACTGCCAGAGAATTGTTTTTGGAGACAGTAATCTTGTATTCCAGCGTGTCGTACGGACTTTTGATGAAAATACTTCCGAATTTTCTTCCCTTACCAAGCTTTTCTCCCAGAATCAGAAACTCCAACTGATATACACTTCCGATAAAGTCGTTTTCCGAGATCGTTTTTTTCTGCACCTCGATAAAATCGCCTTTTGTCTCTACCTCAATTTGAAAATGACCCCATCCATTGCGCAAAATAGTCATCGTTTCCTTGATTGATTCTGTCACGCCATAAAAGTCCTGGCTTTCCTCTTTCAAAGAAAGCGTCACCGGTTTCTTCTGTCCCGAAGCGATCAGAAACTCCTCCAGATGCTGGTATGTCACAGGGTTCTGATTCATTCCCCGATACAGAGCACGAATTTTTCTGTTTTCTTTTTTCAACAAAAAAGCAAATCTGGGATTTGTAAACAGACGAAAGGCTTCCCGATAATTATGCCTTGCGAGATTTACAAATGAATCCAGATTTGTAACCTCTCCTGAAGATGTATGCATCTGCTCCTTTTCTGCCTCGATCACAAAGGGAATCTTGTACTCACCGACACTGGTAATCAGATTCAATGTACCTTCACAGGATTCTCCCGGCTGCATTCCAACTGCATCAATTCCATATGAAAGTGAAATCGCCGTACCCGAAAACGTCTCTACTGCAGGTACAAATCTTCTGCTGGAAGCACTTATATAACCTTTGATCTTTGTTTCGTCTTCTGCCCCGAAATACAGTTCTCCCTGAACCTTCTCTCCCGGTTCTAACCGGACATGGATTTTCTCCTGAGAAAAGATCAGTTTCGGCAGTCTGTACTTAAAATTTCCGTTTCTCAGCTGTTCCATTTTTCTCTTCACTGTGTCACCTATATCCTTGACTAATTTGTATAAATTTAATTATAATGAATTATACGTATCTGTGCAACAAGCTCACAGATACGTCCTACTGAATACTTACGATTATACACTACAAACAAATTTAACGCAAGTTTACACGGAACTTAAGGAGGAACAACATGCTTACTCACAAAGATCATTTTCACGGAAGCGATTTGGAAAAAATAGAAAAAGTATTTGGAATCAAAAAAGAAGATATCGTCAGCTACAGTGCCAATGTCAACCCACTTGGCATCTCTCACAAGCTGCGCGAAGTACTCTCTCAGCATCTCGATGCCATCACCCGCTATCCGGACCGAGAATACACAAAGCTTCGCCAGTGCATCGCTGACTATACCGGCGCACAGATGGAAAACATTATCATGGGCAACGGCTCTACGGAACTGATTTCCCTGTTCATCCAGACGAATCATCCCAAAAAGGCCATGATTCTCGGTCCAACTTATTCGGAATATGAGCGCGACATCAATCTCGGCGGCGGAACCTGTATCTATTTTCCCCTGAAAGAAGAAAATAGCTTCCAGATGGACGTAAATGCACTCTGCCATCAGCTCGACGACAACCTGGATCTTCTCGTTTTATGCAACCCGAACAATCCGACTTCCTCTGCCATTACACGCAGAGAAATGCGCCGCATTCTGGATGCCTGCATGGAACATGGCATCTTTGTGATGGTCGACGAAACGTATGTGGAATTTGCGCCAGACGAAAAGAACGTCACCAGCGTCAGCCTGACCAATTATTATTCCAACCTGATTATTCTTCGCGGAACGTCTAAATTCTTTGCCTCTCCGGGACTCCGTCTCGGCTATGCCATCACCGGAAATCGCGACGTTGCCAAGGAAATCAACACACGAAAAGACCCCTGGACCATCAATTCTCTGGCCGAGATTGCCGGACAGATTATGTTCCAGGACGAAGATTACATCCGCGAAACGAAACAGCTGATTACCAGCGAACGCGCAAGGATGTATCAGGAGCTTTCCTCCTGGGATACCGTCCGGGTATACGAGCCACAGGCAAACTTTATCCTGGTTAAAATCCTCAAGGAAGGCGTGGACGCAGAAATGCTGTTTGAGCACTGCATCCGCAAGGGAATGATGATCCGCAACTGCTCTACCTTCCCGTTCCTGGATTCACAGTTTATCCGCTTCTGTATCATGAGTCCTGAGGACAATGACAGGCTGATGGAGGCATTCCGGGAACTGCTGGGATAATTTTTAATACACAAAAAAGAGAGTAAACAAGAACTTTATTCGTTCTGTCTGCTCTCTTTTTTCATCTTATTCATCGATAAACTTTACAGCTGTTCCATAGGCAAGAATTTCTGCTGCTCCCTGTGTAATAGAATTAGACGCGTAACGCATACAGATAATCGCATCTGCTCCCATTTGCTCTGCATTCTGAATCATCCGCTCTTCTGCAAGATTTCTCGCTTTTGTCATCATCTCATTGTAGGAGGTCAGTTCTCCTCCCACCAGAGTCTTGAATCCTGCCATAATGTCTTTACCGAGATGAACGGTTTGTACCGTGTTTCCCTGTGCAATGCCCAGTTCCTGATATTTACGTCCGCTGATTGTATCGCTTGTTATGATTAACATAGACTGATCCTCCTTAATTGTATTATTGATATAGTACAATCATACACCAGTATCAAGGTGTTGTCAATGTAAATTTCATCATTCTATCGATTACAGTCACACTCCACGATACAATATATTTCATACCAGATTTGAAATTTTATCAACATTTGAAATTTTGTCAATCATTCTCACCAGACAAATAGAAGAAATCCTGCACTCTGTTTTTCGAATCCATCAGATTGTTATATTGAAGTACTGCATATTCCTGAAGCAGCTGATAATATGGCGAGGTCGTATCATCCAGATTGTAGAATTTCCCATCATTTCCATAATATCCCAACCCTGTAAGCACAGGAACCTGTTCACGAACCTTCTGCAAAAACTTCTGATATCCCGTCAGTTCTCCTCCAATCGTCTCCATGAGAATGGTCTGCATATAATTCATGCTTGTCTTCTCAATTTTCTGATAAGGAAGGTCATAATTGGCACAGATGACAAATGGCACTGCGTAGCGCTGCATCATCCTGTCTTCTTGTTTGCCAGAAGATTTTGCTGTAATTTTTTTGAGGAATGCACGTGATACATTCGGCTGGTGATCTCCCATCATCAAAAGCACGGTCGGTTCATCCACCTTCTGGAAATATTCATATAGTTTTTGAAATGCCTGATCAGAGCGTTTCACAAGACTCAGATATTGTTCCACATCCGGTGCATCGACATTCATATTTTCCAGTTGGATTTCTTCTGGAAAATTATCATATTTTTTGTCAAACGGACTGTGATTCTGCACGGTGATGGTATAACACAGATAAGGTTCATCCGATGTTTCTCTGAATTTTTCATAGTTGTAAATCACATTTTCATTCACACATTCATCAGAAGGATAAGCCCTCAAAAGTGTCAGCTCCGTCTGGCTGTTTCCTTTATGATAAAAATGATCAAATCCCAGCAGCGGATATACTACATTTCGGTGATAATTTTCCTCTGTCCAAAGATGAATCGCATCATTTCCAATGTATCCTTGCTCTTTCATGGAAGTCACAAGAGAAGGCAATTCTGATTTTACATACAGCTGGAAAGCAACCGACTGTGACGGAAGAAATGCAAGCGAATTATTTGTCAGAAATTCAAATTCCGTATTTGCAGTCTGACCGCCTAGAATGGAAGCATAAGTCGTTCCTGTCACACAGTTTTTTGCCTTCTGGAGACTGTGCACAAAAGGCATATAATCTTCATTTGTCTCAAAATCTCCAAGTACCTTCAAATCAGAAAATGATTCGTTGATCACAACAATCACGTTCGGCCGCTGTTTCTTTTTGTCTACCGGATCCGAAGAATAGTTCTTCGCAATTTCACCGGCTGTTTTTACACTGTAATTCTCAGGCTTTTCCGGAGAAGCAATTGCAATACTCCGTGCAAAAACCACCATATTTCCATATTTTCTGTAACTGTCCATCGGACGGAACATTCGAAGGGATACCCCATGCTCCCGCAGAAAATCTGAGCATACAAACTGACTGGTAAATAAACAGAAGCCAGCCACCATCAGCACAGTTGCCCCGATTCGGATTGCTCCTCTTTTGACCAGTTTTGTCTCTTTCATCCTGCTTCCTGCCAAAAGAAATGCAAACATTGCCAGAAGCGGGAGATACAAATGATAATCAAACTTCAATGTATAGTTTCCAGCCACACTGACAGCCGTCATAATGGTTGTAAAATCAGAAGCCATCATCGGAATGCTTCGGAACTGATAAACAAAAGAATTAGAAACTGCAAAAATTACACAGGCGACCATACACAACGAGGGTCCCCATTTCAAACTGTTTGTCAGTACCGTCAAAAGAAGCTCCACCATCACGATAATCAACAGATTATACAAAATGATTTCATTTGTCAGATATGCTCTGTCAAAATAGCTTTGAATCGCAATCTCCATCAAGAGAAAAGCATAGCAGGGGGCACTCAAAGCATACAACACACTGAGAACTCTGTTTGCCCGTTTTCCAAAATCCATATTCCAGAAAATAAAAACAACGCAGACAAGTGCCAGAACCAGCAGAATTCCTGCTTTCATCATACCTGTCCTGTTCCATTCTCCCTGCCCAGGTAAAATATCTCTGTTCAACAGCAAATATGCCAGAAATACAAATAAAATAATTAGTTTCAAACGTGTTGCCGCCTTTGTGGCAATCACTCGCAGTTCCTGCTTTTTGGACGAGCTCTGCTTGTTTTTTCCTACTGTTTTTTTCTCCATCGTCTTTCTTTTGTCCTTTGTTTTAAGCTTTTCTTATGTCTGTTTGCCATCCCGCGGATGCTATTTCTCAATAATCATACCAGAACGATATGCCTCGAGCAATGCCTTAAGCTCCTGGATTCTCTCACGAAGCACCAAACCCGTATCGGTATCGCCAACCAGTCGGCGACGTTCGGTCAGTTTGACAGCTACCTGTTTGGAGTGAATATCCTCTTCTTTTTCCACAGCTTCCTCCGCGGAGGTAAACGGATCATGTGCTGCCAGAAGAAGTCCATAAGAATTGTAGATCAGCGTATATCCTGCAATTCCTGTTTTCTTCTGGTATGCTCTGGAAAATCCGCCATCGATGACAAGTACCTTGCCGTTGCACTTGACCGGACTTTCTCCCGCTTTCTGCTGCACCGGCACATGGCCGTTGATGATATGCACGTCATCTCCCTGCAGTCCGAATTCTTTCAAGATGTTGTCAATGACTGTCCCATCCTCCAGAAGTTTGTAATATGGATTCTTTTTCTCCACATGAGTTTCCGGATCCTCGATAAAATAACGCTCAAAGGTCGTCATTTTGTCTTTTCCAAACAGCGGAGAGTTCGGTCCTGACCAGATATACCACATAATGTCCGCACTTCTCTCGCGTTCTTCCTCATTGACTGCAAAGAATGCACGGCGCACGTAGACTTCAAGTGCATCATACAACGCTTTTCCCTTATACGTTTTACCATAAATCTGCACTTCTTTCAAGGAGCCATCTTCATTCAGAGGAACACAGCCATGATACAGAAGATTTCCATTGTATACTTTATAAAGGCTTCCCTTGTTCAACAAAAGCATCATATGTTTCTGCATCTTGTCACACTTAAGGAATGCAGAGCGAAGGCGCTGCATCACTTCATTTTCTTCCTCTGTCAGCGCATACGGATCCTTCGGGTCAATCGTCGGGAAATTCGTATCCAGAAGCGGATATTCTTTTCCATAGATCTTAATTGTTCCCTTTTCATAATCAATGCAGTGAAGCAGTCGTCTGTCCTCCATGTTGAAGCACTTTCTTCTCTCTAAAAGCTGTCCCTCCAGTTTAAACTGAATAATACTGATTGCCTTGTGAATCTGGGTATTCAGACGATTTTCCTCTGCACTCTTGGCACTGTCGCCTTTAATCTTGAAGCAGTCACACGGATCATTGGCATAAACAGTCATCGCAAAGGTCGCAAGCGGAAGAATATTGATTCCATAACCATCTTCCAGAATATCCAGATTTCCATATCTTGCAGAGGTACGCACAATTGTCGCGATACAGGACAACTGTCCTGCTGCCGCTCCCATCCAAACAACGTCATGATTTCCCCACTGAATATCAAGAGAATGATACTCCTGCAATTTTTCCATGATAAAGTGCGGGCCTGGACCTCTGTCGTAAATATCGCCGAGAATATGTAAGTGATCCACAACAAGGCGCTGAATCAGTTCTGCCAGTGCCACAATGAAGTTTTCCGCTCTTCCAATCGAAATAATCGTATCTACAATGGCATCGTAATATGCCTCTTTGTCAAGGACCTCACTTTTCTCTGTAATCAACTCCTCAATGACATAGGCATAATCCTTCGGCAGAGCTTTTCGCACTTTCGACCTCGTATATTTGGAGGATACCGTTTTGCACACTTCAATCAGACGATACAGCGTGATCTTGTACCAGTTCTCCATATCTTCTTCCGTCTTCTTTACGAGATCCATTTTTTCTTTTGGATAGTAAATCAGTGTCGCAAGAGAGCGCTTGTCCGCCGTTCCGAGCGTATGTCCGAACACATCATCAATTTTTTTACGCACAGCCCCAGAGCCATTGCGCAGCACATGCGAAAATGCCTCATATTCGCCGTGAATGTCTGTCAGAAAGTGCTCCGTTCCTTTTGGCAGATTCAAAATGGACTGGAGATTGATAATCTCCGTCGCAGCGGAAGCAATTGTTGGATACAGCTCCGCCAGTCTTTGCAAATACCTCAGTTCTTCTTTTCTCATACTCTTCTCCTTCCTTTTTTAAAAATCAAACAGCGAAAACTGATTCGATGTCGGAATGTCTCCGAACAATTCCAGATCATCCATCAGGTCAATCACCGTTTTGCTCACCTTTGTCCTGTCACGGAAATCATCCTTAGACAGGAATTTTCCTTTTGTGGCTGCCTCCACCACAGCGTCCGCAGCCTTCTCTCCAAGTCCCTCAATACAATCCAGCGCAGGCATTAGCTTCCCGTCAATAATCTGAAAACGGTGTGCTTTGGCTTTATACAGATCAATGGGAGTAAACTCAAATCCCCTCGCGTACATTTCCTGCACGATTCTCATATCCTTTAATGTATCCTGTTCTTTTTTCGATGCAGCGTCTCCTTTCCTGCGGATTTCTGCCATGTGGTATTCCAGTCTTTCCTTGCCCATGCACATCAGCTCATACGAAAACGACGTAGCACGGATACTGAAAAATGCCGCATAATAAGCAAGCGGATGAAAGACCTTATACCAGGCAATTCGAAAGGCCATCATGACATACGCAGCCGCATGTGCCTTCGGGAACATGTATTTGATCAGTTTGCAGGACCAGATATACCAGTCCGGCACGTCGTGTTCTTTCATAACTTCGATCCACTCATCACGAAGTCCTTTTCCCTTACGAACACTCTCCATGATTGTAAAGGCAAGTCCGCTCTCCACGCCTTTTCCAATTAGATAAATCATAATATCATCACGCGTACAGATTGCTGTGGAAATCGTTGCCTTTCCCTCCTGAATCAGCACCTGTGCATTGCCGAGCCATACATCCGTACCGTGGGAAAGTCCGGCGATACGAACGAGATCAGACAGATACTTTGGTTTCGTATCTATGAGCATCTGCATGGCGAAATCAGTGCCAAACTCCGGCACACCAAGACAGCCAAGCTTGCAGCCGCCGATGTCATCCGGCGTAATGCCAAGTGCCTGTGTACCGGCAAACAACGACATGACTTCTTTGCTGTCCAGAGGAATATCCTGTGCATTCACGCCCGTCAGATCTTCCAGCATACGAATCATGGTCGGATCATCGTGTCCGAGAATATCCAGCTTCAGAAGGTTTCCGTCGATGGAGTGATAATCAAAATGCGTTGTGATGATGTCACTGAATTCATCATTGGCCGGATGCTGCACCGGCGTAAAGGTGTAAATCGACCATCCCATAGGAAGAACGACGATACCACCGGGGTGCTGTCCCGTGGTCCGTCGCACTCCCACACACCCCTCTAAAATCCGCTCAATTTCCTCATTCCGCTTGTGCATTTCATGTTCTTCGAAATAATTTTTTACATAACCATAAGCCGTTTTATCTGCCAGTGTTCCAACTGTACCGGCACGGAAGGTCTGTCCGGCACCAAAAATAACCTCTGTATAAGCATGGGCCTTACTCTGGTATTCCCCGGAGAAATTCAAATCAATATCCGGCTCCTTGTCTCCGTAAAAACCAAGGAACGTTTCAAAAGGAATGTCGTGGCCGTCACGAATCAAATCTGCCCCACAATTCGGACATTTCTTCGGCGGCATGTCAAACCCGGAACTGCCGGCAAAAGCCTTTACTTCCTCCGAATCAAAATCCGAATAATGGCACTCTCCACAATAGTAGTGGGCCGGCAGGGGATTTACCTCTGTAATACCGGACATGGTGGCCACAAAGGAGGAACCGACTGACCCTCGGGACCCCACCAGATACCCATCTTCATTGGACTTCCATACCAGTTTCTGAGCAATGATAT